>JAKZWC010000230.1:0-9432 GCA_047515735.1 Spirochaetales bacterium
GCTCAGAATCCCCGCGGTCTGTTCATCGGTATAGCCGCGCTCGGTGAGGATTCCTCCCAGCCGCTGCAGGTCGGCGATCGAGGTCAGCTCGCGCGGCGTCTGCTCGGAGCCGAAGCCGCCGTCCAGGTCGCTGCCGACGGCGACCTGCGACGCATCCCCGGCAAGCTGGCAGATGTGATCGACCTGGTCGGCCAGCGTGGTCATCGGCACCAGCTCGCTGCTGGTCTCGCCGCGCACCCAGCCGGGATAGAGCATCCAGGCGTCGCAGGCCACGGCCACGATACCGCCGCGCTCCAGCACCAGCCGCAGCTGCTCGTCGGTGAACTGGCGCCCGCCGGGAACCAGGGCGCGGCAGTTCTGATGGCTTGCCAGAACCGGCCCGGGAAAACGATCGAGGGCCTGGAAGAAGGCAGGATCGGAGAGATGGGTCAGGTCCAGGATCAGCCCGGCCTCCGCGAATGCGGCCAACAGCGCGCGGCCCGCCGCGGTCAGCTCGCCGTCGGTGCCGGTGCCGCCGGCGTAGCGCCCCAGTCCGTAGTGCACCAGGCTGGCCACCCGCAGGCCGGCGGCGTGCCAGCGCGCCACGTGGTCCGGCGAGATGATCGGGTCGCTGCCCTCCATGGCCAGCACGATGCCCACCCGGCGTTCCTCGCCCGCGCGCCAGCGCCGGGCGTGGGCCAGCAGCTCGTCGCCGGTGGCGAGCAGCGCCACCTCGCCCGCTTCCGCCAGCGCGCGGTACCAGGCGAGCTGGCCGGTGGCTACGGCTCCTGCCGCGGCCGGCGTCGGGTAGTCGAGCAGGCCGCCGTGGATCGCCGTTTCCCCCACCGGAGTGCGCGCGATCACCGTCGCCATGCACAGCCCCACGCCGCCGGCGCGCATCTCCGGCAGAGTGATGGTGGCGCGGCCGCGGCCTTTCTGGTCGGTCAGGTCCCGCTCGCCGCGGTTGAGCTGCTCCAGGGGCAGGGTCAGGTCGCGCTTGTAGCCCAGCGCGTTCCAGGCCAGGTCCAGGTGGCAGTCGAAGATGAGCCGGGGATCGTCGTGCATGTGCTACAGTGCAGCGCACCGTGCGGATTACGTCCAGTGACCACTACATCGGCCGCCGCTCGCCGGCGCTTTCCACCCGCGGCATGGTGGCCTCGTCGTCGCCGCAGGCGTCCCTGTTCGGCCTGCGCATGCTCGCCTCCGGGGGCAGCGCAGCCGATGCGGCACTGGCCGCGGCCGCCGGCCTGCAGGTCACCATGCCCTGCCAGACCGGCCTCGGCGGCGACTGCTTCGTGCTCTACTACGAGGCGGCAAGCGGCACCGTGCACGCCCTCAACGGTTCCGGGAGCAGCGCCCGCGGACTGAGCCTGGAGCTACTGCGGCGCCAGGGGCTGGCAAGCGCGCTGCCCGCCGGCCACGCCTACAACGTGACCGTGCCGGGCGCCCCCGCCGCCTGGGACGACCTGCATGCCCGCTTCGGTACGCTCACCCGCGAGCAGGTGGTGGCGCCGGCCGCCGAGCTGGCCGCTGGCGGGTACCCGGTGGCCCCCATCACCGCCGGTCTGTGGCAGGCCGCCGCCGGCCAGCTCCTGGCGGCGCGCCACGGTGGAGAGCTGCTCACGCGGGGACGCGCCCCGCGCGCCGGTGAGGTGATGCGCATCCCCACGCTGGCGGCTTCGCTGCGCACCTGGGGCAGCGCCGGGGCGGACCCGTTCTACACCGGACCCATCGCCGAGCAGGTGGTGGCCGCGGTGCGCGCGGCGGGCGGCGTGCTGGCCATGGAAGACCTGGCGGCGCACCGTAGCGAGTGGGTGCAGCCGCTGTCCGTCGACTATCGTGGCAAGCGGATCTGGGAGTGCCCGCCCAACGGCCAGGGCCTGGCGGTGCTGGTCGCCCTGCAGCTCCTCGGCCGGTTCCAGTTGCCCGCCGCGACCGGCCCCCACCCGAATGCGGACCGCTATCACCTGCTGATCGAGTGCATGCGCCGCGGCTTCGCGGTAGCCGCCCGGTACGTGGCCGATCCCGCGCACGCCGCGTTGCCCCTGCGGCAGATTCTCGGCTGCGACTACGCGGCCGCGCTCGCGCGCCACATCGATCCGCGGCGGGCCAGCGCCCCGCCGGTAGGGGGAGAGGAGCCGGTGCCGGCCGCGGACACCGTCTACCTGTGTGCTGCCGACGCCGCCGGCAACGCCTGCTCCTTCATCGGCAGCAACTACATGAGCTTCGGCACCGGTATCGTGCCGCGGGGGTGCGGCTACTCGCTGCAGAACCGCGGCGCGGGATTCTCGCTGGATCCGCGCCACGCCAACGCCCTGGCGCCCGCCAAGCGTCCCTATCACACCATCATTCCAGGAATGATCACCAACCCGGACGGCTCGCTGCAGGCGGCGTTCGGGGTGATGGGCGGCTTCATGCAGCCGCAGGGACACCTGCAGGTGGTTTCAGCGCTGGTGGACGACGCCGTGGATCCGCAGGCGGCCCTGGACCGGCCGCGGTTCCAGCTTGCCGCCGGCAGCGTGGCGGCACTTCCGGGCGCCCCGGTGGCGCTGGAGGAAGGCCTGGAGCAGGTGGCCGGGGATCTCGAAGGGCGCGGCCACCGGGTGCGGATGGTGGCCGGAGCCGAGCGCCCGGGATTCGGGCGCGGGCAGGTGATATGGCGCGACAGCGAGGCCGTGCTGTGGGGCGGCAGCGACCCGCGCGCCGACGGCTGCGCGCTGGGCGTGCCGGGATAGCTCCCCGGGACCGCCGCCCGCGAGCTGCGGCGCTGGCTCTCAGCGATACTTGGCGATGAGCCGGTCGACCTTGGGCTTGTCGAAGCCGACCAGGATGGTGCCGTGGAAATCGAGCACCGGCACCGCGGTCTGGCGTGACTTGTGCAGCATCTCGCCGGCTTTGCGCTCGTCGCGCGACACGTCGTAGTCCACGAATTTCACGCTGCGCGCCCGCAGGTAGCTTTTGAGCTGATCGCAGAAGCTGCAAGTGGGGGTCGAGTAGATGCGAACCGCCATTACAAGCACCATTATACCATGACGGCTACCGACAGACCCAACGTCATCGTCTTCTTCACCGACCAGCAGCGCTGGGATACCGCGGGGGTGCACGGCAACCCCGCCGGACTCACCGCCAACTTCGACCGCATGGCGATCGCGAGCACCCACCTGTTCAACTCGTTCACCTGCCAGCCGGTGTGCGGCCCGGCGCGCTCCTGCCTGCAGACCGGCCGCTACGCCACCGAAACGGGCGTGTGGACGAATGGGCCGGGGCTGCCCGAAGACCTGCCCACGCTGGCCGGGCTGTTCGGCGCCGCCGGCTACCGCACCGGCTACATCGGCAAGTGGCACCTGAGCAGCGCCGGGCCCCGCGCCGTGCCGAGCGAGCAGCGCGGCGGCTACCGGGACTGGCTGGAGTCCAACGTCCTGGAGTTCACCTCCGACGCCTACCGCACCCGGATGTACGACGGCGCCGGGGCGGCGGTGGACCTGCCCGGCTACCGGGTCGACGCCGTCGCCGACGCGGCCATTCGCTACGTGGACGCGCGCGCCCGCGAGACGGCCCCCTTCTTTCTGTTCGTCTCCTTCATCGAGCCGCACTTTCAGAACAGCCGCGACGACTACCCGGCTCCGACCGGCTACGAGGAGAGCTGCACCGGGGCCTGGGTGCCGCCCGACCTGGCCGCCCTGGGCGGCTCCACCCACCAGCACCTGGCCGGCTACTACGGCATGGTCAGGCGCCTCGACGAGGCGTTGGGGCGGCTGCAGGATGCGCTGCGCAGCCTCGACCTGCTGCGCTCGACGGTGCTGCTGTACACCACCGACCACGGCTGCCACTTCAAGACCCGCAACGGCGAGTACAAGCGTTCCTGCCACGAGAGTTCGGTGCGGCTGCCCACCGCCCTGACCGGCCCCGGCTTCGACGGCGGCGGACGCGTGCAGCAGCTCACCAGCCTGATCGACCTGCCGCGCACGCTGCTGGACGCCGCCGCCATCACCCCGCCCGCGGAGATGCGCGGGCACTCGGTGCTGCCGCTGCTGAGCGATCCGGCGGCGCGCGCGGCATGGCCGGACGACGTGTTCATCCAGATCAGCGAGAGCCAGGTGGGCCGCGCCGTACGCACCGCGCGTTGGAAGTACGGAGTCACCGCGCCGGGGATCGGCGGCAGGCAGCAGCCCGCGGCCGACCGCTACCAGGAACAGTACCTGTACGATCTGCTGGCCGACCGCTATGAGCTGAACAACCTGGCGGGCAGCACGGCCCACGCCGAAGTAGCCCGCCGCCTGCGGCAGCGGCTGCTGCGCCACCTGCGCGCGGTGGAAGGGGCCGAGCCTACCATCGAGCCCGCCGGAGCGCGCAGCGCCGGCGGCATCCGGGTGGGCGAGGAGGAACTGGCAGGGCTGTAACCCGTGGCCGTGCGCCGGTGCGTTCCCGCGCGCTGGAGCCGGCGGTTGACGGCCGCCGCCGCCGCCGGCACCGTAGCCGGGTGGAGGAACTCGGTCCGCGTGACCTGGAAGGATCCTGGAGCGCGTCGATACGCCGCCTCGAACGGGAGGAAGCCCATCTCGCCGCGCGGGTAGCGGAAGAGGAGCAGCGCTTTGCGGGCCTGAAGAACCTGGACGATGTGTTCGGGCTCGTCGCGGTCCGTTTCTCGCTGGCGCTGCACATCCTCGACGGGCTGCGCGCCAGCGGAGAGCCGGCGCCACGCCTCTACCGGCGCGCCCGCGACTGCGCCACCCGCGGCCTGGCGCTGCTGGAGGAGTTGCTGGCGGCAGGGATATCGATCGACCAGCGCGAGCTGGTGACCGGCGACGCCGGCTACCGGCGGGCGCAGGAACTGTTTCAGCAACTGCTGCTGCGCGGCGGCGGGTCGCTGTTCGAGCCGGACGAGACTCCGGCGGCCACCTCGCGCACGCTGGCGCGCATCGTGGTGCAGGCGATCCGCAAGCACACGGCGCGCGACGACACCTACGCGCCGCTGTTCCATACCGAGCGGCTGCCGCGCCCGCTGCGGCGGCTGGTGAACAGAATGCTGCCGAGCATGGCCTGGGAGGGGCAGGCCGACCCTCCCTACGGCGTGGAGGAGGATGCCGAGCAGGAGCAGATCGTGGCCGAGCGCATCAGGCTGCCGCTGTCGCAGGCGATCCGGCTGTTCGAGGAGGAGATCCTGCCGCCGCTGCGCCAAAGACTGGCGGAGGCGCCGGGGGATGCCCGGCTGCAGCAGGAGATCGCACGCCTGAGCGGCCAGCTCGAGGAACTGCGGCGCATGCGCTTCATCCCGCGCTCCACGCCGATCGTCATGGAGCACGGCTTCTATACCCAGTGGCTGACCGGCTACACGGTGGACGGCGAGGCGCTGGTGAGCGTGCCGCTACGGGTGACCTACCGCAGCGGTACCAACCTGGACCGCGCGCAGGAGCTGATCAAGGACGAGATCACCCGCCAGGCGGCGGGGCGCGGCATCTGCGCGGCCCTCGATGCCTCCTACCGCCACGTGCGCTCGCTGGAGAGCGGGATCCGCGGCAGCAGCCGTACCCCCAGCCTGCGCCTCAACGCGAAACGCGGGTTCCAGACCCTGAAGCAGACCGTGCCGTCGCTGGCGCGGCTGGAGGACCGTACCGAGCTGCGCCGGCTGATGGCGCTGGTCGCCAGCATGTCGCGTTGGCGCGCGGAACGGGAGATCGCGGCGCTGCTGGCGGCGGGCCGCGGCCCGTCCCTGTCGGAGCGCGACGGAAACGGCACGGCCGGGTCGGCGGCCGAGCCCCTGCTCGAGGGCGGGGATGGCCCGGCACCCGCGCCTTAGGCGGTGGTTCGCCGGCGCCGGCCACGCCCCCTCTCCGACCGGGGCGATCCAGCGCCGCCGGCTGCTGCCGCTCGCCATCGGTCACTTCTGCGTCGACTCCTACGCCGGCATGCTGGCCCCCATGGTGCCGCTGCTGCAGGAGCGCCTGCAGCTCAGCCTGGCGGCCGCCGGTACCGTCGGCGCGGTGGTCGCCTTCAGCGCCATGTCGCAGCCGTTGCTGGGGCTGCTCGGCGACCGCATGCGGCGGCGTATGCTGGTGCCGCTCGGGGTGCTGCTGGCGGCGCTGTGCATGCCGTTGATGGGGGTGGCGCCGAGCTACGGGCTGCTGCTCGTGGTGGTGACCCTCGGCGGCCTCGGAGTGTCGGCGTTCCACCCGCAGTCGTTCGTGATCGCGGCCGATCTGAGCGGCCCGCGGCGCGCGTTCGGGATCGCCCTGTTCGTATTTGCCGGCACTCTCGGTCTGGCGGCGACGCCGGTCTGGGTCACCTTCGTGGTGGAAGCCGCCGGCCCCGGGGTGCTGCCGCTGGCTTCCCTCGCGGGGGTGGCGGCCGCGCTGCTGATCTGGCGTCGGGTGCCGCTGGCCGCCGACCCCGCCAGCGACCGCAGTTGGCGCAGCGTGGGCGCGCAGTTCGCCGCCAGCCTGCGGCCCCTGGCTGCCATCCTCGCCGTGGTGGTGGTGCGCTCCATCGCCTTCCTCGGCTTCAACCTGTTCATCGCGGTGTTGTCGCGCGACCGCGGACTGACCCTGGGCGCCGGCGGCCTGGCGCTGTCGGTGTACAACCTCTCCGGCGTACTTGCCAGCCTGGGTCTGGGCCGAATCGCCGATCGGGTCGATCCCAAGCCGCTGATCTGCGTTTCATTGGTCCTCTCGACTCCTTTCCTGTGGGCCTACGCGGCGCTGCCGGGGCCGCTGAGCTTCGTCTGGCTGGCGCTGGGCGGGGCGCTGCTGGGTGCCACCACGTCGGTGATGGTGGCACTATCCCAGCAGGCAGCACCGGGGCTGCGGGCGCTGGCCTCCAGCCTGCCGCTGGGGCTGAGTTGGGGCCTGGCCAGCCTGACCCTGCCGCTGCTCGGCTGGATCGCCGACCAGGTCGGGGTCCCCGCCATGTTGAGCGGCCTGGCCTGGCTGCCGCTGGTCGCCGCGGCGATCATGCTGCTGCTGGTGTCTACCCGCCGGCCGGCGCCGCTGGTCGAACCAGCTCCTCCCGCAGGAACCGGGTGATGAGGCCGGTGAGCGCCGGCACCGTGTCCGGCGCCTGGATCGCCCCGGCGAGCTCGTGCTGCTCCGCGTGCGGGAACTCCGCCAGCCGCTTGCGGGTGCTGCCGACCCGCTCGTAGGCACGCTTGATGGCGGCGACCGAGACCACGCGGTCCTGCTCGGTGTAGGCCACCAGCACCGGGCAGCGGATCTGCTCCAGAGGGGTGCGGCGCCCCAGTTGCACGGCCTGCATCATGGGTATGAGCGAGCGCGAGTGGTGGCGGGTGGTCCAGTAGCGGTCCTCCAGCTCGCTGCGCCCGGAGAGGTCGCGGTAGCGGCCCACCAGCAGCCGCGCCAGGAGCGGGCCGGCGGGAGTCAACAGCAGGCTCACCCCTCGGTTGCGCGGCCAGAAGTTGGGTGACAGCATCACCAGGGCCGCCGTTTCCGGGTGCTGCGCCACCCACCAGGCGGCCAGAGTGCAGCCGGTCGACACGGCCACTACCACCACCCGCCGGCCGATCAGGGCACCGATACCGGCCGCCTCGGCCACGTCCCGCTGCCAGTCGGCCAGGGACACGGCGCCGATCGCATCCGCGCCCAGTCCGCCGCCGGTCAGTCGGGTGCAGAACAGGTTGGCCTCCAGGCGCGCCGCCACCTGTCCCGGTACCGGTGCCAGCGACTGCCGGCTGCCGGTGTAGCCGTGGATGAACACCAGGGCCAGTTCGGCGCAGTGCGGCGCGCCGCCGTTCCATACCACGAGCTTCTCGGTGCCCGCCGTGACGGGGCGTGCCGCCGCCGCGGCGGCGGTCGCCTCCGCGGCGCTCAGCCAGGCTTCGACGGCGTCTGTGTGACGTGGCTCCCGGGGTACGCTGGCTGCTACCACACCGGTGGGACTCGCGTTGCGCGCGGGCGGCCCCATGGGGCATCGCACCGGGCGTGCGCCGCCACCCCGCAGCCTCCGTCCGGCGTCATCCCGGATCGGAGAGCGGTTCCGATGCTGCTACCCCGGCGGTCGTGGCCGCGCCGGACTCTGCAGCGGTGCCCGCGATATCGGCCGCGTGCACCCAGCCGAAGCTGCGGTAGCTGCCGCGTACCCGTACGTCATACCAGCCGTCGACCTCGCCGGAGGCGTACAGCAGCTCGCCGCCTCGCAGTTGCCTGCGTACGGTCGAGCTGCGATCGCGGCCAGCATACAGCGGCAATCCGCCGCGCGGCGTCCGCAGGATGGTCGGCTCCACCGGCGGCAAGGTCTCCCAGCGGTCGAACGGGTCGCGCTGTTCCAGATAGGCGAGGATTCCGGTGGCCAGCCCCTGCGCCGCCGCCGCGGTGTTCTTGCGGAGGAACGCACGATCCTCGGCGTTGCTGACGTAGCCCAGCTCGAGGATGGCCGCCGGCGTCGTGTCGGCAATAGCGTGGCGGTAGCGGTAGCTGCTGAAGGCGTAGTAGCCGCGCATGTTGTAGGTGACCCCGTTCAGGTCTTCCGGCAGCCCGGTCGCCGGTCCGTAGTGCCGGTGCAGCGCTGCGGCCAGCAGGCGTGAGGCGGACGAGGCGCGCCACGGCGGCGAGACCTTGTAGCCGCGGGTAGCGGTGTGATTGTTGCCGTCGGCGTGAACCGCGACGAAGGCGTCGGCGTCGAAACCGGGGGGGATGGTGGCCGGCAGCAGCGTCACGTCGACCCCTTCCGCCTCCAGCAGTGCGGCCGCGGCGCGCGCCACCACGACGTTGATCTGCAGCTCGGCAATGCCGGCGGCGTAGGCGCCGGTCGAAGTGCGCAGGCGGGCCAGTTCGCCCGGAAGTTCCGCTGCGTGCAGGTGACCTATCTGGATACCCACCCGCCAGGGAGCCCCGGCGCCGCGCACCGCCACCGCGCGGGTGGGATGCCAGACCGCGGCGACGCGCTGCGCCGCGGATGGCAGTAGCTGGTTGGAGTGCACCACCACCCCCGCGCCAACGACCAGCGCCCCGGTCACGGCCAGCAGGCTGCGCCCGACGATACGCATAGGTCCGGACAATATAGCCAATACGCACCGCCGCGGCGCGCAAAATGCTATGCTGGCTCCGTGCATGCCATCGTCGTAGGAGCCGGAGACAGCGCCCCCCTGGAGTGGCGGCGGGTGGCGGACCCCGAGCCGCAGCCGCACGAGGTACTGGTGACGATCCACGCCACCGCGGTCAACCGCGCCGACCTGCTGCAACGGCGCGGCGGCTACGACCCGCCGCCGGGAGCTCCGCCCTACCTGGGGCTGGAGATGGCCGGCGTGGTCGCGGCGGTGGGGCCGCGGGCGCAGGGCTGCGCCGTCGGCGACCGGGTCTGCTCGATTCTGACCGGCGGCGGCTACGCCGAGGCGGTGGCGGCGGACCCCAGCTACCTGATGCCGCTGCCGGAGGCGCTGAGCTTCACCGAGGGGGGCGGGTTGCCGGAGGTGTTCCTCACCGCCTACGTCAACCTGTTCATGGA
>JAKZWC010000231.1:0-4073 GCA_047515735.1 Spirochaetales bacterium
GCCCACAAGCGCCCCGGAGCGCCGCAAGGGCACTACCCCCGCCCCGGAGCGCTGCGAGCCGCTGACGGCGCAGGAGCGCACGAATCCGGCGCAATTCCGGCCCGGTGCCCGGTGACGAATCGGCCCGGCTAGTGCATCCGCTCCGATTGCCGGCACTGGTCGGCAGGCTGCGCTCACCCCGAGGCGGCGCCGGTGAGCGTTCGCGCCGCTACCATCGCGGGCGCCGTTGACCCGGTGCCGCGTGGACCGTCCGTAGACTGACCGGCCCCTGCTGCCGGACGTGGCCCGGCTGCTCGGCGCCGCCGCGGCCCGCGTGTCGGTGCCGATTTCGGCCCGCAACCGCCGAATCCGCCGGCCCGGTGCCCGGATCGCTACCAGAATCGAGCGCTGGAAGCTGAGGCCGACCTGCCACGGCGCACGTTGTCGTAACACCTACCACGCGCGAGCCCGGCCGGGCTCGCGCGCCACACATTGGCACCCAGCGTCAACCGGGTCGGTAAACCTACGACAACCACCGGCGCCGCTGTCCCTTTGCCGCGCAAAGAGATACAGAACCGCCCGTCAACCGGATCGGTAAACCTTTACAACAAGTGTAGTTGCACAAAGTTTCACAGCACCACCCCGTTGACACGGCCTATGATACAAGTGATACGATTGATACTGTCCCGACCGCGAGTGCTCGGGGCAAAAAAAAGCCTGCACGCGGCGGCGGCTGCGTGAGGCTTGGAGGCAACGATGGTATCAACATCGACGACTCCGGCGGCGCAGCCAATGGCGGCGGCTGTGCTCGCCCGGAAGAATGGGGCATCCTCCCCAATAGGTCAACCCTTACAGAAGCAAGAACCACGGGCGATTGCACGCCGAGGCCGGTCGTGAGTGATCGACCAAGCCTGGCCGATTGGCTGACGGCCGTACCAAACCTGCGCCGTGTCGGCGCCGAGCACCATGGCGCCTGTCCTGCTTGTGGGGGCCAAGATAGGTTCAGGGTGCTCGACAACGGCGCCGCGTTCTGTCGCCAGTGCGCGCCGGACGCTTCCGGCTTCAAGACGCTACTCCACGCTGCCGGATTGAACGGCGCCGCGAAGGTGCGCCGCCTGCCGCTCGGCGGCGTCGACAAGCTGACCGAGTACGAGATTCGGGACACCACCGGCAAGCTGCTGGCCGTGCATATGCGCTTCGACAAGCTGCTCGGCAAGGATATGCCCTGGCGCCTGCCGAACGGCACGCGCGGGCTCGGCGGCATGAAGCTGCCGGACCTGCCGCTGTACCGCTCCGAGAACCTGCCGGGAGCCGCGAAGTGCACCGCCCTGGTACTGACCGAGGGGGAGAAGGCCGCGGACGCGCTGGCAGCCGCGGAGCCGGCCCTATTGGTACTCGGCACCGTCACCGGGGCCGGCGAGAACCAACCAATACCGGCGCCGGCCGTCCTGCAGAA
This sequence comes from Spirochaetales bacterium, assembly GCA_047515735.1. GTDB lineage: Bacteria > Spirochaetota > Spirochaetia > SZUA-6 > Bin103 > Bin103. The sequence goes on from JAKZWC010000231.1 coordinate 1,436, forward strand.
CGTGGTCGACGCGGACCTGCCGATCTACTTGTGGCCGGACAACGACGCCGGCGGCGCCGAGCATATGCAGCGCATCGGGCAGGTGCTCGCCGGCGCCGGCGCCGCGCCGCTGGTGCTCGACTGGACCGAGGCGCCGCCCAAAGGCGACGCGGCGGACTGGGCGCGCTTCGCGGAGCAGGACCGCGTGTCGTGGTCGGCGCTGACAGCGGCCGCCGCGCCCTGGAACGCGGCGCCGGCGAACAAGGCGGCGCCTACCAAGAAGAAGACCACGCAGCACGGCGCCTACCACGCGGCGCGGGCGATGGAGGCCGACCTGTCCACCCGCACCATGTTCGTCGCCGGGCGCGGCTGGTACTACCGGGGGAGTGAGACTGCGTTGTGGAAACCGGATACCGGGCGCGTCATGCTCTCCAAGGTGCAGGCTCACCCCGAGCGGGAGCGGTGCCAGCGGGGGCTACGCTCATCCGCCATCATGGGCGAGTTGGAGGGGATGCTCGACGTTGACGGCACCTTGCTCGACGCTGACCCGATGCTGGTCGGCCTGCCGGACGGCGCCGGCATACTGGACGTGCGCACCGGCGAGGTGCGGCCGTCCACGGCGGACGACAGAATCACAAAGGCGCTCGGCGTGGTACCAGACTTCACGGCGCTGCCGGAGGTGCTGCCGTGGTACCTGGCGGAGCTTACCGCCGGCTGCCGCGAGCCTGAGAAAGTGCAGGATTTCATCCGCTGGTACTGGCGCCGCTCGCTGACCGGCGACTGCTCGGCAGAGGTGATGCTGTTCCTGTACGGCCCGCCACGCTCCGGGAAATCGAAGCTCGGCGAGTTGATGCTCTACATCGCGGGTGACTACGGGCATTTCCTCGACGCTCGCAACATCGTCGGCAACGGCGTGGAGTTCCAGCATCCGACGTGGCTCGCAGCGTGCGCCGGTAAGCGCCTGATCTTGGCGAGCGATCTACCACCGGGCGGATCATGGCAAACCGGGACCGTGCAGGATGCTGTATCCGGATCGCCAATGACCGCCCGTCAGATGCGGCAGGATGGCTTTACGTTCACGTCGCAGATGCACTTCATCTGCACCGGCAACCACGCTCCACGGGCGCCGCATGGCGCCGGGATATGGGACCGCTTGCGGATGGTCGCCTGCAAGAATCAGCACGTCGATAACCCCAATACCACGCTACCAGAGCGGATGCGTGCCGAGGCGCCGCGAATCCTGGCATGGGTGCTCGGCGCACCGGACGAGCACCCGAACGTGCCCGAGCTTGGCGACATGACCGCGAACATGAGAGACGAGAGCGACCCGGTAGGCGCGTGGATCAAACGGACCTGGCGGTACGACGCCGACGGCCGCATACCGGCCGCCGAGTGCTACCGGCAATATGCAGACCTGTTCGGCGCTGACCAGGACGCCCGGATCATGGGCGAACGATCCTTCGGCGAGCTTATGACCGAGCAGTACGGCGAACCATCGTTCAGCCACAAACGCGCCGGCAAGGTGGTGAAGGTGCGCCGGCTGGCCGCACTGTGAGACCAGGGGTAACCGATGGTAACCGGTCTACAGTATTGGCTATCCCGCGCGCGCTCGAGCCCGCGCATGGAGTCGTTACCGGGAATCGGTTACCATCGGTTACCTTTTGACGGCGAGGGCAGGCTGACGGTACCGAGCAAGCGGCGGTTTCAACCTGCGCGCATGGTTGACGGCTGCGCCGTGATGCTGCGCTGACCGCTGACCGCTGACCGCTGACCGCGCGCGGGCGGCGCCGCTGCGCTCCCTACCGGGCAGGCTGCGCCACGGGTACCGCCTACGGTGCTGCGTGCGTAGGCGTGGCGCCGCGCGGGCGCGTCCGGTGCCTACTTGGCCGATCTGGAGCGCGACCGAAACAGCAACTCGATAGCCTGCTCGATGAGCGCTTGCGTGCTGGTGGATTCGACCGCGGCGAGCACGCGAAGCCGGTGCGCCACGTCCGGCAGGACGTAGACGCCGACGTGCGTGCGCCCCTGGCGGGTGGCTGGCACGGCCCGGCTCGGCGCCGCGGGTGCCTTCAGCGTATCGGTAAACCTGCTCATGGTGTCCCCCTGGTGTGCTCTCTGTGCACAGAGAGCGCAGCATGCACGCGCGCTATCTCGGCGGCCGCCTTCCCGGTCGGCTCCAATTCCTGCGCGACCTGACCGGTGTGAAGCGACCGAGCGAACACTACGCGCTGCCCGATGCGCACCGGGCAGACTTCCACGCCACGGTCGGCAAGCGCCTGCTCGGCATCGTCGGCATCGCTTCCCCTGGTTGCGCAGCCGTTCAGGACGGCGACCACTCGTGCCGCGGTGACGGCCTGTATGCGCTCCAGCGTTGCCACGGTCGCCTCAAGGTCCACGAAGGACGGCCGCACCGGCACCACCATGAGGTCGGCGGCGGTGGCCGCCACCCTGGCCGCGGTGTCGGCGCCCGCCCATCGAGGCGGTGTGTCGAGGTACACCACGTCCGCACCAGCGCCGACGACCCGTTCCTGCTCGGCGCCAAGCCGGCTTGGCGCTGTTGCCAGTACCACCGGCGCCGAGGATCCGCGCCGCTCACCCCACCCGGCGGCCGTACCCTGCGGGTCAAGGTCCAGCACCGCGACGTTGCGGCCCTGCTGTA
>JAKZWC010000232.1:0-12529 GCA_047515735.1 Spirochaetales bacterium
GCCAGAGAGATGCCGGTGACAAAGCTAATACGGGATAGGTTTTCAAAAGAGCTGGCCCTCAAGGGGTTACGAATCACTGGATGCCTGCACATAACCACTGAGACGGCCAACCTGGCCCTGGCGCTAAAAGCTGGCGGCGCCGAGGTGGTCCTGTGCGCCAGCAACCCGCTAAGCACCCAGGACGAAGTGGCCGCGGCGCTGGCGAGTGAATTTGGCATACCCACCTTCGCTCAGAAGGGGGAGGACAGCGAGACCTTCTACCGGCACATCAACGCCGCCCTGGAACATGGCCCTCATATGACTATGGACGACGGGGCGGACCTGGTCACCATCCTCCACAAGGACCGTCAGGAATTGATAGCAGGAGTCATTGGCGGCACCGAGGAGACCACCACCGGAGTGCACCGGCTGCAGGCGATGGCCGAGGGCGGCAAGCTGCGCTATCCCGTGATGGCGGTCAACAACGCCCAGACCAAGTGGGACTTCGACAACGTCTACGGCACCGGTCAGTCGGCATTGGACGGAGTGCTGCGGGCCACCTCCATCCTGGTGGCCGGCAAGACCCTGGTCGTGGCGGGCTTCGGTCACTGCGGCCGTGGAACGGCGCTGCGCGCCCACGGCATGGGCGCTCAGGTAGTGGTTACCGAGGTGGATCCCATCGCCGCTCTCAAGGCGACCCTGGAGGGGTTTTCCGTGATGCCGATGGAGGCGGCAGCGAAAGTGGGCGACGTTTTCATTACTACGACGGGCATGAAGGACGTGATCACGGGGCGCCACTTCGATTCCATGAAGGACGGCGCCGTGGTCTGCAATGCCGGTCATTACGACTGCGAATTGAACCTCGAAGACCTGCGCGAACTGGGTGCCGAGCCCATCCAAATCCGCGCCCACAACCAGGAGTACGTGCTTGCCGACGGGCGCCGCATCTACCTGCTGGCGCAGGGCCGGCTGGTGAACCTGGCGGCCGCCGAGGGGCACCCCTCTGAAGTGATGGACATGTCGTTCGCCAACCAGTTCCTGAGTCTGATCTCGCTCGCGCAGGACGGTGCCAAACGGGAGCACAGGGTATATCCCATCGCGGCGGAACAGGATCACCGCATCGCCGAGATCAAGCTGCGCACCATGGGAATCGCCATCGACCGCCTGACGCCCGAGCAGCAGGCGTATCTCCAGGACTACTCGCAGGGCACCTGATGGCCGCTCCCCCACGCGTACAGACGGACCAGGCCCGGCCCGCCGACCTGGCGCCGCAAATCCCGGTTACCGCGCCCACCTACCACCTGCTGGTACTGGGTCCGCCCGGTGCCGGCAAGGGGACCTTGGCAGAGCTGCTGTGCGCCCGTCTCGGAATCGCGCACGTGTCCACGGGCGACATGTTTCGCGCCGCCATGAGTGCCGGTACCGATCTCGGCAAACGGGTCGCCGCCACCATCAATCGCGGCGCGCTGGTGTCGGATGAGCTGACCGTTGGCCTCGTCCGCGAGCGGTTGGCGGCGGACGACATGCGGGCAGGCTACCTGCTGGACGGCTTCCCGCGCACCGTTGCCCAGGCCGTCGCTCTGGAGCGAATCAGCACCGTTCACGCCGCCATCAACCTGGAGATTGCCGACGATCTCGCGGTGCGGCGCATTTCCGGTCGCCGGGTCTGCATCCGTGACGGCGAGATCTTCCACCTCGAGCATCATCCCCCGCGGGTGGCCGGGCAGTGCGACCGTTGCGGCTGTCCGCTGATCCAACGCGACGACGATCGTCCCACCGCCGTCCGTCACCGCCTGCACGTGTACGCGCAACAGACCGCACCCCTGGTGGAGTTTTACCGCGACCGCGGGTTGCTGTTTCGAGTGGACGGCAGCATGGCTCCGGCGCAGGTGCGCGATCATGTCCTCACCCACCTGGGGGTCAAGCAGCAGGAGGCAACTGCGCTGGGATAGCGCCCCAGACAACGCTACTGCGCTGGCGGGCCGACCAACTCCGGGAAGTATGCGGTGATCAGGTCCAGGACCGCGCCGCGGCGTACCAGACCCTCCTCGAGCAACAGCTCCGTCAGCCGGTCGAGGTCGCGGAAGCCGTTCTCCAGGGCCAGGGTAAGCGCGGCCAGGCCGGCGCTGTGATCCTCCAGCGCGGTAAGCAGCATCGCCGCGCGCTCGAACGCCAACTCCGCTTGGCGACCGCCGCCGGCCGGCAACAGCCCGGCCGCCGCCTCGAATGCCTCCAGCGCCGCCTCGTACCGGCCCCTCTGCCGTTCGACCTGGGCCAACGTCGCCAGCGCGTCGGCGTCGTCCGGCACCGCCTCCAGGTACTCGCCAAGCACCGCGGCGGCCTCCTCCGGCGGTCCGGTCTGGGCCAGCAGCGATCCCAGGCGGTAGCGCGCCTGATGATCGTCGGGGTCGTGTCGCAGCAGCGTGCGCAACTCCTCCGCGGCTGCGGGGAGCTCGCCGAGCGCCCACAGCAGAATCGCGGCGTTGTAGCGGGCCATGGGGTGCTCCGGCTGCACCTGTAGCAACCTGCGGTAGGTCGCCAGGGCATCCCCCAGTCGGCCGCGGCGCTCCTGGCTGACCGCCTGCAGTTCCAGAACCCGGACGTTCTCCGGATCGGCGGCCAGCAGCACGGCAAGGTGGCCGCCGGCGGCGGCCGCGTCGCCAAACTCCAGCAGGGCCACCGCAAGATTGAAGCGCGTGTCCGCGGCTTCCGGCTGCAACTCCAGGCCACGCCGGAAATAACCGGCCGCCTGCTGCGGCTCGCCCAGCTCCAGGTAGCCGGTGCCGAGGTTGAAGTACTCGGCGGCGAGCTGCTCGCGACTGGCATCGGTGGCACAACCGGCGCCGAGCAGCAGGACGGCGACGGCACAGCACAGTGCCCGGCCGCTGCGGCGGGCGCTTACGAAGCACGCCATGGCGCGCGCATTATGCACTACCGCACGGTACACTGTGACCGTCACCATGGGCACTCGAAAGCCAGCTCGTACCCGGCGCCTTGCCGTCATCGCCGCCGTTCTCGGCACGGCGCTGCTGGCCGCCGGCGCCTGCGGCGACGGCCGGCAGCAGGCGACCGTATCCGGCCGCTACCAGGAGTCGCCGATGCTGCGCGAGCGGGTCGAGGCCGGCGAGTTGCCCCCGGTGGAAGAGCGCCTTCCAGACGAGCCGCTGGTGGTGGAGGTGCCGGAAGTAGGCGAATACGGCGGTGCCCTGGGCGGCGGACGCGTGCTCCAGAGTGACGAATGGCGCCCAACCCGATAGGCGTTTGGCCCCGTACCGCGGTCGGCAAGGCTGGGCCAAGAAGCGGCGCCGCAGGCGACGGTCTTGGGGCGCTAGCGAAACGACGGGATCGGCCAATGGCAGCGCCCGGAGCCTCGGCGCCGGCCGTTACCCGACGCGTACCTGGCGACCCGTCCGGCCCGCCTCCAGCAGCGCGTCGAGGACGCCCAGCACCTGCAGGTTGTGCCGCCCGCTGGTCTCCGGCTCCGGGCCACCGTTGATCCAGTCGCCGAAACCCGCGGCCACCTGCTGGTCCAGAGTCAGATCCGGTGCGGGATCGATGGCCACCGACTGCCACTCCTTGCCCTTCGGGGTCGCCGCCTCGATCCACTCCTCGCCGCTGAAGGATCGGGAATTGCGGTAGCGCACCGCGCCGCGCTCGCACTCCACCCGCAGCTCGAAACTGTTGATCCGGGCATCGGAGGTGGACACCAGCGCTAGGCGGCAGCCGCTGTGCAGCGTCAGCTCGGCGGTGGCCGTGGACTCCCGCCGCCAGGTGGTGGCCGGCGGGCAGTAGGAGTGCCCGCTTACCGCGGCGACCGGCTGCCCCATCATCGCCAGCAGGGAATCGACTTCGTGCACCGTCATCTGCCAGAGCTGGGAGTGCGGGGAATCGGGGTACTCGCCGCCGCGCGCCTTGTAGGAAAGCAGGTGGCCTACCTGGGGCTGTCCCCAGCGCTGCTCGCGTAGCAGCCGGCGCATGGTGCGCTGGCCGGGGAGGTAGCGCCACTGCTGTACCACGGCAATCTTGCGGTCACGCGCAGCCGCCAATTCCAGCAGCCGGTGCGCGCTGGCCACGGTGAAGGTGAACGGCTTCTCCACCAGGACGTGCGCCCCGGCCTGCAACGCCTGCTCCACGAGCGCCTCGTGGGTGCGTGCCCAGGTCGCTACCACCACCGCGTCGCAGGCGGTGGCGGCCAGCGCCTCATCGAGGGAGCGGTAGGCAAGGTCCTCCGCCAGCGCTTCCTCCGCGCACAGCTTGCTCAGACGGGCCGCGTCGAGGTCGACGACACCGGCCAGTTCGTACTGCTCGGTGAGAGCGAGCAGACTACGCAGGTGGGACCGGCCGCGTCCCGCGCCCACGATGACGGTACGGATCCTGTCAGCCATGCGAGCCTCCGGCCGTCACCGCACCGTGGTTCCGGACGGGAACCCGCGCGGCACCTCGGCGAGCGCCAACTGTCCGTCCGCGTCCTCAGCGGCCAGGATCATGCCTTCCGAGGCGATCCCGCGCAGCTTGGCCGGCTTCAGATTCGCCACCACCACCAGCTTGCGGCCTACCAGGTCCTCGGCCGCGTAGTGCTCGGCAATCCCGGACACCACGGTGCGCTCAGCGTCACCGACGCGCAGCCGCAACACCAGCAGCTTGTCGGTCTTGGGCACTTTCTCGGCGCCGATCACTTCCGCCACCTGCAGCTTCACGCGGGCGAAGTCGTCGATGGAAATGGTACCGTCGGTCACCCGTTCCTCCTTGTCGTCTGTTTTACGCTCCGGCTTCGTCTCAGGCTCCGGCCGCCCGGCCTTGGTGTCGACGCGCGGAAACAGAGCCGGCGCCGTGGCCGGTACGGTGGTGCCCGCCGCGATCTGCCCCCACCGGTCCAGATCCGCAAACGATATGGGACCGAGTCCCAGGGCGGCGCGGATCTCCAGCGCCTTGTCCGGCATGGCCGGCGCCAACAGCGCCGATACGATGCGCACCCCCTCCACGACGTTGTACAGCACCGTAGCCAGCCGCGCACGCGACTCCGGCTCCCGCGCCAGCCGCCACGGCTGCTGGTCGTTGAAGTAGCGGTTGAGGCTGCGTACGTACTGCAGCACCTCCTCCAGGGCCGCGTGGAACTTGAGGTCGCGCACCTGGCTGCGCAACACCTCCAGCAGCCCCGTGCCGGATTGGATCACGGGCTGGTCGGCGGCAGTCTGCTGCGGCGCCGGCAGGCGCCGGTCCAGGTGCTTGACGATCAGGGTGCGCGTACGGGACACGAGATTGCCCAGGTCGTTGGCCAGATCGGCGTTGTAGCGCTCGGCCAGCGCCGCCACCCCGACGTTGCCGTCGTGGCCATAGGGGACGGAGCGCAGCAGATAGTAGCGCAAGGGGTCGGGGCCGAACCGCTGCGCCATCTCGAACGGGTCCATGGCGTTGCTCAGCGATTTGCTCATCTTGCGGCCGTCGTGCCCGAACAGATAGCCGCCCACCACCAGTCCCTTGTAAAGAGGGATTCCGGCCGCCTTGAGCATGGTCGGCCAGAACACCGCATGCGCCTTGAGGATGTCCTTGCCGATCAGGTGCCGGGCGCTGGTCCAGAAGCGCCGGTACAACTCGCCTTCGGGAAAACCCAGGGCCGAGACGTAGTTGATGAGCGCGTCGAACCACACGTAGGTCACGTGGCCCGCGTCCCAGGGCAGGGGAATGCCCCAGGGCACGCGCTCGCGCGGGCGCGAGATCGACAGGTCGCCGAGCGGCTCGCGCAACATGCCGAGCACCTCGCGCCGGTACGCCGCGGGACGGACGAAGTCGGGATGCCCCTCCAGATGGCGGATCAGCCACGGCTGGTACTTCTCCATGCGGAAGAAGTAGTTGGTCTCCCGGCGCCGCTCCGGCGGGGCGGCGTCTTCCGGCAGCTTGCCGTCCACCAGCTCCTTCTCGGTGACGAACCGCTCCTGGCCCACCGAGTAGAGCCCCTCGTACTCGGCCTGGTAGATGTCGCCGGCGTCGTGGACGCGCTGCAGCACCTGCTGCACCACCTGCGTGTGACGCCGCTCGGTGGTGCGGATGAAATCGTCGTTGGAAATGTCCAGCCGCTGCCACGCGCTGCGAAACCGCTGGCTGATACGGTCGGTGAACGACTGCGCATCGGTTCCCGCCGCGGTAGCGGCCTGGTAGACCTTCTCCCCATGCTCGTCGGTGCCGGTGAGGAAGTAGGTGCGGTGGCCGTCGAGCCGGTGCCAGCGCGCCAGGAAGTCGCTGATGATGGTGGTATAGGCGTGGCCGAGGTGCGGCTCGGCGTTGACGTAGTAGATCGGGGTGGTGACGTAGAAGGTGTTATCCATGGGTGGCAGCCGTCACGGCGAGGCGCAGCGTAGCCGATTCCGCCGCTAACCGGCTACTCCTTGAGCACCAGGTGCACCAGCACCTGCAGGCGGGTGCCGGCGGGCAGGCTGCCGGTGAGCCGCAGCCAGCCGCCGAACTCGCGTACTCGGGCCCACGCCGTTGCTTCCGGCTCGGCCGGGATCCGCACCAGCGTGCCCTCCGGGCACCAATGGATCCCGTCGGGGCTGATTTCCACCTGGGCTGCCGCCCCGGCGGGCGCGCCGCCTTCCAGCACGCGGATGAAGAACAGCGCCTCCGCCGCCCACGCGCACTCCTGCGGTTCGGTGGCGAAAGCGCCTTCCCAGGTGGTGCCCAGCTCGATGGCGCTGGTGTGACTCTGGCGCACGTCAGCCCTCCTCCGTGGATACCACCACCGAGTCCAGGTACAGGAACGCCCGCCGCGGGGCGTCGCTCTCCACCCAGAAGACGATGTTGAGCATCGACCACAGGTTGGGCATCGCCGGCAGGCTCATCGGCGCAACGGCGCTGAGGTCGAACACGCGTTCGTTGCATTGGAGTTCGCGAAACTGCATCTCCCGCAGATCGAAGTCGAGACGCAGATAGTACCAGTTGTGCTTGGTGGCGATCTCGTTGTAGCACAGCCGCTGGTCGCCGCCGGGGATGTCCTCCCACTGGCGTGACGCCAGATGGAAGTGGGACCAGGTCTTGCCGCGGGGCCCGATGTCGTGCAGCGGCTCGCGCCGGTTCTTGTACTGCCAGCGCTCCACGCGCTCGCCGGCGAAGGCGTTGAGGTAGCGCACGTGGGGCATCACCCGCAGCGGGGTGGAAGACTGGCGGTCGGCATGCTGCAGATCCAACACCATGCCCACTGCCCGCACCGCCGTCTCGCCCAACTCCAGCGCGCTCGCTTCCGGCTTGAAGGTGACGATCGCCTCCACCCGCACGGTGCACCAGTGGCGGAACGTGAAGCGCTTGATGGCGACGCTGAAGGCGCCCGGCTTGGGCCGGGTGGCGAGCTTGAGGGCATAGCTGCCGCCGATGGCTCCGGAGGTGCCCGCGTCCCACATGCTGAGGTTGCTGAGCATCGGCCCGCGCATGTCCCTGTACTCGGGCAGCATGGTGTCGATGCGGTCCTCGTAGTTGCCGATCAGCGCGCCCCAGCCGCTCGGGCCGCGGTTGAAGTCGTCGTGGAACAGGATGCGCGGCAGCGGCTCGAACAGCCCGCCGAGTGGCGCCGCCGCGTCGGTGGATGGTGACATGACCGCTATTGTACCTGCGCGCTATGATCCGAACCATGCCGACCACCTCCCGCACCGCGATCCGCATCGAAACGCCGTTGCCGCCACCGCCCTGGGCCGTGCTGCAGCGCGCCTTGCTGCAGGCTCAGGTGCCGGCGCTGGAGGCGTTCTACGCCAAGTACTTCGACGAGCGCGGCTACCTCCGCTGCATGCCGCGCTGGGGCGGCGACGACGGCGCCGACGATGCCGCCGAGAACTTCACCGGCTGGACCCTGCTATATGCCCTCGGCGCCGACTCGGTAGTGCTGGAACGCTACCTGTCGGCCTGGGAGGGACACCTGCGGCAGTACACCGAGGCCAGGACCGTGGAGGTGGAATTCGCCCGCGACGGCATGTACTTCAAGGAGTTCCCGGTGATGTTCGACTGGGGGCACAACGGCGAGGGGTTCAACGCCTTCTACCTGCAGGGGTTGTGCACCCCGTACGACCCCACCTTCCAGGCGCGCACGCGGCGCTATGCCGGCTTCTACCTGGATGAGGACCCGATCGCCAGGAACTACGATCCCCGCCACCGGGTGATCCGCAGTCTGTTCAATGGCAGCCGCGGACCGCTGCTGCGCAAGGCCACCGCCCTGGACTGGGCCGGCGACCCGATCGAGGTCGAGGGCCGCTTCAAGCCGGGACACCAGGAACACAGCTACCGGCAGATGCTGGCGCACTTCGCCGAGTACACCGACATCGTGGGCGACCACCCCCTCAACCTGCAGACCACCACCCTGGCGCTCAACGCCTACCTGATCGCCGGCGAGGCCAAGTACCGCGACTGGATCGTGGAGTACGTGGACGCCTGGCGTGAGCGGACCGCGGCCAACGGCGGCATCATTCCCACCAACGTGGGCCTGGACGGCACCCTGGGCGGCGCCTGCGACGGCAAGTGGTGGGGCGGCACCTACGGCTGGGGGTTCACCATCGACGACTACCTCAACCCCGGCAGCGGCGGCCGCATCCACCGCCACATGTTCCTGGAACGGGCGCCGCAGGCCTTCGGCAACGCCCTGCTCGCCACCGGCGACCAGGCCTACGTGGACACTTGGCGCGGGGTGATCGAGGGGGTGAACGCCAACGCCAAGGTGGTCGGCGGACAGACCCTCTACCCGCACAACTACGGCGACGAGGAGGGCAGCCCCGGCTGGTACAACTACACTCCCGAGCCCTACACGAACGGTGCCCTGCCGGTGTGGTTCTGGTCGATGCGGGAGGCGGACAAGGAGTTGATCGCCGGCCATGAGTGGATCCGCTTCCTGGACGGCGCCGACCCGGACTACCCCGTGTCGGCGCTGCAACGGGAGTTCACCGAGCTGCGCCGGCGGGGGCAGTGGATGCGGACCGACACCAGCAGCCCCGATACCCGCATGTCGGACGACCCGATGGGCGCCAACCCGGCGCTGACCACGGCCCTCACCCGCCTGATGCTGGGCGGCTACGAGCCGCGCCACTACGGCTTCCCGCTGCACTGCCGGCTGCGCTACTTCGACCCCGAGCGCAGGCGCCCCGGCATTCCGCCGGCGGTAGCGGCACTGGTGGACAGCATGTCGGCAACCGAGGTAGCGGTGACGCTGGTCAACCTGGACCAGGTGATGGGCCGTTCGGTGGTGGTGCAGGCCGGCGCCTACGGCGAACATCGCTTCGGCGTGGTGACCGCCGGCGCGACACGGGCCACCATCGAGCGCCCCTGCGTAACCGTGCATCTGGGGCCGGGATGCGGCGCTCGCCTGGTGTGCGAGCAGCACCGCTACACCGAGCAGCCCAGCTTCACGTTTCCCTGGGACCGCGAGTCGTAACGCCCGGCTCGTAGTCGGCGCGGTCGCCGATCCACCACTGCCAGGGACCCGTCACCCGCTTGCCGAGCGCCTTCAGGTACACGTGCGCCTTGGCGCAGAAGATCAGCAGCGCTTCACGGTAGATGTGGAACTGCACGGGCACCGGGGGCGCGAACCCGTGGCCGCGGTCGATGCTCCTGGCCAGGTCCGCTTCCTCCAGTCCCTCCAGCACCGTCTGCAACTCGCGGTCCAACCGCGCGTACCAGGCTGCGAGCCGCTCCACGCTGCGGCTCACGCCCGGATCGTGGCGGTAGCTGAAGTGGTGGCCGACACGGCTCCGCTTCCGAGCTGGTACTGCACCGCGGACAACGCGCTCCTCACCGCGCCGGCACCGGGCAGGACGTGATGCTGGACCAGCGCATGCTGCGGTTCGACGCCACCAAGTACGTCTTCAACGCGGGGATGAGGGATGAACTCTACGATCTGGCCTCCGATCCTCACGAATTGCACAACCTTGCGCCACGGCGCGAGCATGCGCCACGGGTGAAGCACGCGCGTGCAAGGATGTACGCGGCCATGACCGAAGTCGGCGACCCGCTCGCGGCCGTGTTTCGCCACCTGACGATGCGCGCCGCGCGGGCAGCCGCCGGGGCGCGGTGAGGTTACCGGGGCGGCTGGGACGGTGGCACTCAGGTGGGGGGCTGGGCGTCGCTCGGGCTGGTGGCGGTCGCGGATACGGCGGGCCCCGCGACCGCGAACCGGGAGGATGCCGCCGCCGGGACCACGCTCTCGGGCACGGCGAGCGGAGTGGACGGGCCGGCCGGCTCCTTCGCGGCGCGCGCGGAAGCAGGCGTGAAGATGCGGCGCATCCAGGAATCCAGGTCATCGAACAGCGAGTACATGACCGGCACCAGCAACAGCGTCAGGAAGGTGGCGAAGCTCAGGCCGCAGATAACCGCTATGGCCATCGGGCTCCACCAGGCCGCCTGTTCACCTCCCCAGTACAGTTCGGGATTGAGCTGCGTGTAGAGACCCTGAAAGTCGAAGTTGAGGCCGATGGCCAGCGGCACCAAGCCGAGGATCGTGGTGATGGCGGTCAGGATCACCGGCCGGAAGCGGGTCATGCCGGCGCGCACGATCGCCTCGTCACGGGCCCGCCCGTCGCGCCGCCGCAGCAGATCGATGTAGTCGATCAGCACGATGGCGTTGTTGACCACCACGCCGGCCAGACTGATCACCCCTACCCCGGTCATCACCACCACGAACGGCATGCGGAACACGGTGAGCCCGAGCAACACCCCGACGGTGGACAGCACCACCGAGCTGATGATGATGATCGGCTTGGTCACCGAGTCGAACTGCGAGATCAGGATGAAGGCGATGAGGAAAGCGGCCAGCAGGAAGGCCACGAACAGGAAGTCCTGCGACTCCTGCTGCTCCTGTTGCTGACCGGTGAAGCGCAGCGTATACCCGGCCGGCAGGTCGGCGGAGAACGGTGCCAGCAGTTCCTTCACCTCGGCCACCACGGCGTTGGCGTTGTATTCCGCGCGTACGTCCGAGGAGATGGTCACGACCCGGTCCTGATCCTTGCGCGTGACGTCGCCCAGTCCGCGGCTGATGCGCCAGCTCGCCACCGAGGAGAGCGGAATCTGGGCGCCGCTCTTGGGCACCACCACCAGGTCACCGAGGGAGTCGAGGTCCTCGCGGTACGCGGCCGCCAGCCGTACCCTGATGTCGTACTCCTCCTGGCCGTCACGGAAGGTGGAGGCCACCCGGCCGTTGATGGCACTGCGGATGGTGTCGCCCACGTCGGCCGTGCTCAGTTCATGCAGTGCCGCGCGCTCCCGGTCCACCTCCACCACCAGCTCCGGACGCCCGGCGGCCATGTCGCTCTTGAGACCGTCCAGCTTGGCGAACAGCGGCGACTCCTCCAGCAGGCGTACCAGGCGGTCGCCCAGCCGTTTGAGCTCGGCGGGATCGGAGCCGACGATCTCGATGTTCACGGCCAGCCCGGTGGGCGGACCCATCTCCGGCTCCTCCACCGCCACCACGGCGCCGGCGACGTCGGTGCCGGCGCCGGCGCGGATCGCCTGAATGGTATCGAACACGTCGCCGGCGCGCTCCTCGTAGTCGACGAAGCTCACCGTTACCGAGCCCAGATGACCGCCGCCGCCGCCGACGGTGGCGACCACCGACTCCACGTCCGCCAGTCCTTCGAGGGAGGCGAGCTGCGCCTCCACCCCGCGTACCAGCCGGTCGGTCTGTTCGACCCGGGTCCCGAGGGGGGCCTCGACGTTGATCTGCACCCGGCTCGGCGGGATGTTCCCGGGAAAGAACTCGGTGCCGGTATCGGCCGCGGCGAACAGCGCCACCGCACCGACCAGCGTGAGCAGCGCCAGCCCCATCATCAGCGCGCGCCGCCGCAACGCCCAGCGCAGCACTGCCTCATAGCGGCGTACGATCCAGAGCAGGCCGTGGTACATCAGCCAGCGGCCGCCGGGCTTGCCCACCAGCTGATAGAACGCGACCACCAGCACCCCCGTGGCCGCCAGCAGCGCCGCCGTGCGCCAGCTCACCAGGTATGCGGCGGCGAGGGCGCCGGCCGCCGCCAGCAGGAACAGGACGCGCACCGCGGTCGGCAGCCCGCGGCGGGCTGCGCCTTCGGTCTCCAGCAGCCGCGACGCCAGCGTCGGCAGGATCACCAGCGCCACGAACAGCGACGAACTCAGCGTGATGATCAGGGTCAGCGGCAGGTATTTCATGAACTCGCCGACCAGTCCCGGCCAGAACGCCAGCGGCACGAACGCCGCGAGAGTGGTGGCGGTGGAGGCAATGATCGGCGTCGACACTTCACCGGTGGCGAAGCGGGCCGCGCTCACGCCGTCGTAGCCGCGCTCGCGGTAGCGGTAGATGTTCTCCACCACCACGATGGCGTTGTCCACCAGCATGCCCAGAGCCAGGATCAGGCTGAACAGCACCACCATGTTCAGGGTGAAGCCCACCAGTTGCATGATCACGAACGAGATCAGCATGGACAGCGGGATCGCCAGCCCCACGAACGGCGCGGTGCGCAGGCCGAGGAAGAACAGCAGGACGGCCACCACCAGCAGCAGGCCCGAAATGATGTTGTTCTCCAGGCTGCTCACCATGCCGCGGATGTCCTCCGAC
>JAKZWC010000233.1:0-2810 GCA_047515735.1 Spirochaetales bacterium
TCCTCCTCGCCGGCGGCGGTCACCAGCGCCATGCACAGCTTCTCGAAGTTCTCGATGCTCGGCTGCTCGCCGAGCGCCCAGATGATGATCGACGGGTGATGGTAGAGCTGGTTGACCATGTCGCGCCCCTGCGGCACCGCCCGCCGCACCATGTCGCTGGAGTCGCTCAACGGGCCCTGGGCGGGGAAGTCCTGCAGCACCAGCATGCCCTGCTCGTCGCAGATGTCGTAGAACTCCTCCTGCTCCACCACGCAGTATACGCGCACCATGTTCATGTTGGCCTCGCGCATCAGGCGCACGTCGGCCTCGTACTTGGCGCGCGTCATGTTGGATTGCAGTTGCTCGGAGAGGTAGTTGGGGCCGCGGCAGAAGATGCGCTTGCCGTTCACGTAGCACTGCCAGGTGCCGGGCACCTGGCGCAGGTGGCGCAGGCCGATGCGGTCGCTCACCTCGTCGAGCACCTCGCCGCCCGCGCCGCCCGCGCCGCCGGTGGCGGTGACCGTGAACCGGTACAGGTGCTGCTCGCCCATGTCCCACGGCCACCACAGCCGCGGCTCGGCCACCTCCACCCACAGTTCATGCTCGGAGGTTCCCGGCACCAGCTGCCGGATCTCCGTCTCGGCGCCGTTCTCCGGCCCGGCGAAGTTGTCCGGCGCCACGCGCGCGGACAGCGAAACCTGCTTGACCTCGCGATCCGGGTTGACCAGCGTCACCTTGCAGTGCACCCGCGCCTGCCTGCCCTCCGCGTCGACGTACGGGGTGGCCTTGACCCGGTCGACGGCGATGGCGCGGCTCTCGATCAGGCGCACGTCGGCGAAGATGCCGCCGGGATTGATGTCGAGGTTGTTGCAGTCCCAGTCCTGCAGCGCGCCCTTGACCACGGTCTTCTCCGTGGGGCCCACCTTCACGTTGGCGTCCTTGGGCGACTCGACACGCACCACCAGCAGGTTCTCGCCGGCGCGGATCCAGCGCGACACGTCGAAGGTGAAGTGGTTGAAGAACCCCTCGTGGGAACCGAGGTAGTAGCCGTTGATCCAGGCGTCGGCGAAATAGTCCACGCCCTGGAAGGCGAGCCGCACCACCGTGGCGTCGCCGGCGCGGTAGTCGAACCGGGTCCGGTACCAGGCCACCCCGTTGTACAGGTGTCCCTCCGCCTGCCAGCACGCCGGGACGGTGATCTCGCCCCAGTGGCGGTCGTCGAACGCCGGGTCGAAGAACTTGCACTCCTGGGCGGTGGCACCGATGGTGTTGCGCACCACGTCGGGCGACGCATCGCCCATGCCGTCGGGATCGGTCCTGAACTTCCACGTCCCGTTCAAGGATATCTGCTTCCGGTGTCGTTTCATCGTTCCAACCTGCCTTTCCTGTCGTTCCAGCACGGCTACGGTATTCCCGTGCAGCCCCCTCTCGAGGCGAAACCGCCTTCAGGCCGAAGTCGCCGCCGCGCACAATATGATCTTCGGCAAGACGGGTGATCTTCGGCAAGACGGCGCTGCAACTGCGCCGGGGTTCCGGTGGCGCCCTGCCGCCCGACCAGGTGTCCTTGACCGTCGCAGCGGCGCAGACCTGACGAAGAATGCATCGTTGGTCTGACCGGAAGGGCTGGGAACCCCGTTGCGCTCTTCAGCGCGGGCGGTACAGACTGGCTCCGGCACCCGGTCGCGGGTGAGATCGATCCCTGACAGAGACGAGGAAAGCGGATGACGGCGAGCCCGAACGGCCTTGGAGCGCTGCGGCAGAAGCTGCTGGTGCTGTACGCGGCCAACTCCAGTCCGGACACCGACGTGGTGGCCTGGTCGCTGTACGACGGCACCAGCGACCAGACCTACGAAGCGACCGGCGAGGCGGTGCCGCCCTACGCCACCGTCCTCGATGCCATGCGCGACGGCTGGCGGGTGATCAAGTATCCCGACCTGCGACCGCCGAGTCCCGGCCAGGAGTACGACCTCTCCTACCTGGAATTCGAATTCGTATTGGAAAAGCTGGAGTCGATCGATGGCTGACCATAACGGCACCTCCCCCGACCGGCGGCTGACCAGCCGCGAGATGGCCCGCTTCGTGCGCGACGGGCTGCTGCGCTTCGACAACCTGGTGCCGCGCGACCTGTGTGCCGAGGCGGCGGAAGAGATCGCCTCCGGCGGCCACCGCGACGCGCGGGCGCAGGGCGCCGCGCCGTTCCGCGAAGTGTGGAGCGAGCCGGAGTCGGCGCTGGGGCGGGTGTTCCGGCTGCCGCGCGTGGCGGCGATCATCCACAGCCTGGTGGGACCCGATCCGCGCTACGACCACCATGCCGCGCACCTCACCCCGGCACACACTCGCAAGGGCGCCAATCTGCACCAGGACGCTGAGTACGACGTGCGCCGCCTGCACTTCGACATCCAGATCTCTTTCTTTCCGGAACACACGCCGGCCGCGTCGGGCGGCACCCTGTTCCTGCCGGGCAGCCAGTTCCGGCGCGTGTACGAGTCCACCCCCAGGCGCTACCAGGACGTGCTCGGCCAGGTGCAGGCGATCTGCGACGCCGGCACCATGTTCTTCTGGCACACCAACGTGTGGCACGCGGCGCGCAGCAACCACAGCGACCGCGACCGCTACATGTTCAAGCTTCGCCTGAATCCCACGGTGCGCCAGCAGCGGCTGTGGAATACCGGCGATCTGGACGATCCCGAGACCCGCTCCGACATCGGCAAGATCCTCGGCGAAACGATCCCCTGGCACGGCCAGCGGCACCGCATTGAGGTAATGAACCGCATCCGTCTGTGGCGCTACCTGACCGGCGATCCCGACTTCGACCTCGCCCTGTGGTGGTC
>JAKZWC010000234.1:0-2712 GCA_047515735.1 Spirochaetales bacterium
GTCGTAGCCATTGTGCCATCGACTGGGAGGTCTCTTCTTGTGGCCGCCACAATCTGGGGTCGCACCCAGTGCTACACGCGCATGTGCTCGATTGCGGGGCGGCGGGAAGCGCCAAGTCCGCAGCCACCATTGCGGCTGCAGGCTGTGGCCGGCGCCGGCCAGCAGTGGCGCGAATTCTCTGCGCCGAAGCCGTCGATCGAGCATCCCCGAGGTATTACGGCAGGATCGGCAAAGGCAGCACCGGCACGGATCGACGAACGGCATCGCAACCGGTACGCTACGGCCCCGTGACTGGATACGACTACATCGCGCAGATTCTCAAGTCCGAAGGGGTGGAGTGGCTGGCCTGCTTTCCCCAGACCCCGATGATCGAAGCCGCCGCCGCGGCCGGGATCCGGCCGATCGCGTTCCGCCACGAGCGCGGGGCGGTGATGGCGGCGGACGGCTACAGCCGCACCAGCGACCGCCGCCGCTTCGGTGTGGTTGCCGTGCAGAGCCAGGCCGGCGCGGAGAACGCGCTCGGCGGGTTGGCCCAGGCGGGCGCCGACAACATCCCGGTCCTGTTGCTGCCGGCGGGCAACCCGCGCCACAGCGTGACGCGGCCCAACTTCTCCGCGACGCGCACCTACCAGGGGGTGGCCAAGCAGGTGGAGCCGATCCTGCGCCGGGACCAGATCGGAGCGGTGATGCGGCGCGCGTTCCACGGCTTGCGCAACGGCACCCCCGGACCCGTGGTGGTGGAGCTGACCCAGGACGTGTGCGCCGAGGAGGTGCCGCCCGCGGAGCGCACCTACCGCTCGCCGCCGGAGGCGCGCCAGGTGCCTTCGAGCGCCGACGTGGCCGCCGCCGCCGAGTTGCTGCGCGCCGCGGAGCGCCCCCTGATCTGGGCCGGTGCCGGAGTGCTGGCGGCAGCCGCCAGTGCCGAGCTGGCGCAGCTCGCGGAGTTGCTGGCGGCGCCGGTGTTCTGCACCATGCCCGGCAAGTCGGCGCTGCCCGAGACCCATCCGCTGTGCCTCGGCGCCGGCAGCGGCGCCACCACCCTGGCCGCGCACCGCTGGCTGCGCGAGTGCGACGTGCTGCTGGCTCTCGGCACCAGCCTGACCCGCAGCTCTTACGCGCAGCCGGTTCGCCCGGAGATCCGGCTGATCCACAACAGCGTCAACGTGGACGATCTGAACAAGGACGAGGCCGCCGCGGTCGCGCTGCCCGGCGATGCCCGGCTCACCATCCAGGCTCTGATCGAGGAGTGTGGGGCACGGCCCGCAGGCGCGGACGCGGTGGCGGATACCGCCGGCCGGATCGCCGCCATCCGCGACCAGTGGCTGGCGGAGTGGACGCCGGTGCTGACCGCCGACGCTGAGCCGCTGAGCTACTATCGCGTGGTGCACGCCCTGAACGAGGTGCTGGACCCCGATGCCAGCATGGTCACGCACGACGCCGGCGCGCCGCGTGACTGCATGGTGCCGTTCTACCGCGCCACCGTCCCGCACAGCTACGTCGGCTGGGGCAAGACCACCCACCTGGGATTTGGGCTGCCGCTGATGATCGGCGCCAAGCTGGCCCATCCCGGCAAGTTCTGCCTCAACGTGATGGGCGACGGCGCCTTCGGCATGTCCGGCCTCGACCTGGAGACCGCCGTGCGCTCGGGCGTGGCCATCACCACCGTGCTGCTCAACAACGGCACCATGGCCACCTACAGCGGTGCGCAGGACCTCATCGGACCGACCGCCCGCGCCGCCGGCGTAGGCACCATGAGCGGCAACTACGCCGCGCTGGCGCAGTCCCTCGGCGCCCACGGCATCGAGGTGCGCAGCGCGGCCGAGCTGCACCAAGCCCTGGCCGAGGCGCAGCGCCTGAACGCCGCCGGCAGCACCGTGCTGATCGACGTCCACGTCAACGTCGAGTCGCGCCGCTCCCGCTTTTCGTGAGGCGCCTACCTCCGCGAATTAGGACCATTTTTGGTAGCACCGAAAAACCCCCGTAGATTTTTTTGACACCATCTAGAAATTCCCGTACCATCACGCGGTGGACCGGCGCTACCTGGATGCGGTCGTGCGGGCCGACCTCGAGGCCAAGATGGTGTTCGTGGCGGGACCCCGTCAGGTCGGCAAGACCACGCTGGCGAAACAGATTCTGCCGGATCCTGCGGGCTACCTGAACTGGGACGTTTCCGCGCACCGCGAGGCGATTCTCACCGGGGAACTGCCGGCGGTGCCGATGCTGGTGCTCGATGAATTGCACAAGTACCGGTCATGGCGCAACTACCTGAAGGGCCTGTTCGACGGCGCCGGCCACCGCGTGCGCATCCTGGTGACTGGGAGCGCCCGGCTCGACGCCTACCGGCGCGGCGGTGACTCGCTGCAAGGGCGCTATCACCTGCATCGGCTGCATCCGCTGTCGCTGGCCGAGCTTGGCGACCCGGCGGCCTTGCCCGACCTGTTGCGGCTGGGCGGCTTTCCGGAGCCATTCTTGTCCGGCTCCGAGCGGACCGCGCGCCGCTGGTCACGCGACTATCGGACCCTGCTGATCCGCGAGGAGATTACCTCCCTCGAACAGATCGTCGATCTCGGCAACCTGGAACTGCTGGCGCTGCGCCTGCCGGATCTGGTGGGCGCACCGCTCTCGCTCAACGCACTGCGCGAGGATCTCGGCGTGAGCCATGACGCGGTGCGCCGCTGGGTCGCGGCGCTGGAGCGGCTCTACGCCGTGGTG
>JAKZWC010000235.1:0-4336 GCA_047515735.1 Spirochaetales bacterium
GACCTCAGTCACCCCCGCACCCACCGCGTCGACCACCCCGGCACCCTCCATACCGGGAGTGAATGGCGGCTCGAGGGGGTACAGGCCGGAGCGCTGGTAGATGTCGATGTAGTTGACGCCGGCTGCCTCGAGTCTGATACGGACCTCGCCCGAGCCCGGCTCGGGCAACGGTAGGTCGGTCGTGCCGAGCACCTCGGGACCGCCGTGCCTGGTAACCTGGATCGCGCGCATCAGTCTCCCCTCCTGCTGACGAATGGCTAATCCCAGTCCAGAGCGCCCGCGGTCTGGTATTCGGTGACTCTGGTCTCGAAGAAGTTCTTTTCCTTGTTCAGGTCCATGGTCTGCCCCATCCAGGGGAACGGGTTTGCCGTTTCGTACTGGCGCGCCAGGCCGATGCGCTCCAGCCGGCGGTCGGCGATGTACTCCACGTAGTTCGCGAACTGAGCGGCGTTGATGCCTAGCAGCCCGTCGGGGCAGGCGTCGCTGGCGTAGGCCTGCTCGAATTCGACCCCGCGCCGTACCAGGCGGATGATCTCCGCCTGCAACTCCTCGGTCCAGGCCGCCGGGTACTCCCGCTTGATGGTGTTGATCAGGTCGCAGCCGAACGCCAGGTGCACGCTCTCGTCGCGCATGATGAACTCGAACTGTTCGCCGATGCCGATCATCTTTCCCTGCCGTTTGAGGGCCAGTATCATCGCGAATCCGGCGTAGAAGAAGATGCCCTCCATGATCACGTAGTAGCCGATCAGGTCGCGCAGGAAGCGCTGCACGTTACCGGTGCCGCTGGTGGTGAACGCGGGATCGAAGATCGAGTGCGTGAGGTCGACCACGAAGCCATCCTTCTCGCGGATGCTGGGAATGGTGTGATACATGGTGTAGATCTCGTCCGCGTCGAGACCGAGGGAGTCGCAGCAGTAGATGAAGGTGTCGGTGTGGATCGCTTCCTCGAACGCCTGGCGCAGCAGGTACTGGCGGCACTCCGGATTGGTCACGTGGCGATACACCGCCAGCACGATGTTGTTGGCGGTCAGCGACTCGGCGGTGGAGAAGAACCCGAGGTTCCACAGGATCAGGCGGCGCTCGGTCTCGCTGAGCACGTGCGCCGACTTCCACTGCTCGACGTCCTTCTGCATCGAGATCTCTTCCGGCCCCCAGTTGTTGGACACCCCGTTCTTGTAGTACTCGCGCGCCCACGGGTAGGTCAGCGGCAGGATCTTGTTGGGATCGGTGGCGGCTGCGCCGATGATGGCCATGGTTACTGGCAGACCTCGCAGGACTCGGCGTCGGCGCACTCCTGGCGCGCCGCGACAGCGGCGGCCGCGGGGTCCGGCGCAGCGGCATGGACACTCGCGCGGGCGGCAGCGGTGCCGTTGGCGGTAGCTGCGGCGCGCACGCCGTGGTCCCCGGCGCCAGTCTCCGCGGTGCCACTGCCGGCGGGACCAGCCGCGACGCCGTCGCGGCGCTGGGTGAAGCCGTAGGCGGCACCGAGAGTGGCCTTCTCCACCTGTGACGCCGCCATGGTGCGCAGGTAGTAGGTGGTCTTCAGACCGAGCTTCCACGCGTACAGGTAGATGTTGCCCAGCAGGCGGCCCGAGGTGCCGTGCATGAACACGTTGAGGGACTGGCTCTGGTCGATCCACTTGCCGCGCGCGGCTGCCAGCCGGAGGTACCACATCGGGTCGATCTCGAACGCCACCTTGTACTTGCGCCGCAGGTGCTCGGGGAGCTGCCGCATCTGCTGCAGGCTGCCGTCGTGATACTTCAGCTCGTCGGCGAGCTCCCGGCTCCACCTGCCGGCGTCGCGCAGGTCTGCCACCAGGTAGGGGTTGATCACGGTGAACTCGCCGCTGATGTTGCTCTTCACGTAGATGTTCTTGTAGGGCGGCTCGAAGCTCGGAAAGCAGCCGGCGATGTTGGAGATGGTCGCCGTGGGTGCGATCGCCATGGTGTTGGAGTTGCGCATGCCGTGGCGGGCGATGTGGGCGCGCACCGGCTCCCAGTCGAGCTCCCCGCCGGGGTCCACCTCCAGCGCCATGCCGCGCTCCTCCTCCAGGAGTTGCAGGGTGTCGTGGGGGAGCAGGCCACGCTCCCACTTGGAGCCGGCGTAGCTGCCGTACGGTCCGCGCTCGGCGGCAAGCCGGGACGAGGCCAGAATCGCGTGATAGGAGATCAGCTCCATGATGCGGTCGACGGTGGTGAGGGCGGCGGGATCCTCGAACGGCAGGTCAAGCTTGAACAGGGCATCCTGCAATCCCATGATCCCCAACCCCACCGGGCGATGCCGCAGGTTGGAGCGCTCGGCTTCCGGCGTCGGGTAGAAATTGATGTCCACCACGTTGTCCAGCATGCGCATCGCCACACTGACCGTGTCCGCCAGCAGTTCGCGGTCGAGCCCCCCCGCGGCGACGTGTTTCTCCAGGTTGACCGAGCCCAGGTTGCACACGGCGGTCTCCTCCGCCGAGGTGTTGAGGGTGATCTCGGTGCACAGGTTGGAGCTGTGCACTACGCCGACGTGATCCTGCGGGCTGCGGACGTTGCACGGGTCCTTGAAGGTGATCCACGGATGTCCGGTCTCGAACAGCATGCTGAGCATCTTGCGCCACAGCTTGGCCGCCGGCACTACCCGGTGCCGCTTCAGCTTGCCGGCCCGGGCCAGCGCCTCGTAGTGGCGGTAGCGCTCCTCGAAGCGGCGCCCGTAGAGCGCGTGCAGATCGGGCGTCTCGTCCGGTGAGAACAAGGTCCAGTCCTGCTCCGCCAGCACCCGCTTCATGAACAGGTCCGGTATCCAGTTGGCGGTGTTCATGTCGTGGGTGCGGCGCCGCTCGTCGCCGGTGTTGCGGCGCAGGTCGAGGAAGTCTTCGATGTCCAGATGCCACGACTCGAGGTACGCGCAGCAAGCGCCACGGCGCTTGCCGCTGCGGTTGATGGCCAGGGTGACGTCGTTGGCGATCTTCAGGAACGGCACTACGCCCTGGCTCTCCACGCCGGTGCTGTGGATGGTGGCCCCGGTGGCGCGGATGTTGCTCCAGTCGTTGCCCAGGCCGCCGGACCACTTGGAGAGCTGGGCGTTGTCGCCCAACGCCTTGAAGATGCTGGTGAGGTCGTCGTCGATGGTGGTCAGGTAGCAGGAGCTGAGCTGCGGGCGGCTGGTGCCGGCGTGAAACAGGGTGGGGGTGGAGGGCACGAAGCGCAAGCTGGAGATCAACTCGTAGAAGCGGATCGCCTGCTCGTCGCGCTGCTCCTCGGCCAGCGCCACACCCATGGCCACACGCATCCAGAACGCCTGCGGGGTCTCCACCACGGCCCCCTCGACGCGCGTGAAGTAGCGTTCGTGAAGGGTCTGCACGCCCATGTAGAGCAACAGGTCGTCCCGTTCCGGGCGCAACGCGGCTGCCAGCCGCTCCAGATCGAAGCTCAGCAGGCGGCGATCGAAGGCCCCGGCGTCCACCGCACGCGGCAAGCCGTCGCGGAATGCCCGGCGGTAGTCGGCGTCGAGCCGCTCTCCGTGCAACGGTGCGCCGATCACCTCCTTGTAGATGCGCTGCAGGAACAGGCGCGCGGCAAGCCGGCTGTACGCCGGATCGCGCTCGATGAACGAGGCGCAGGCGAGCAGCAGCGCCTTCTCTATCTCGGTCGCGGAGATGCCGTCGTAGATGTTGCGGATGGTCTCTCGCGCCACCTCTTCCACGGCCACCGCCGCGGTCAGACTGGAGCTGCCGGCCCCGCTCTCGCCCGTGGCGGCGCGGCGAATGCTGCGGGTGAGCTTGGCGATGTCGAACAGCACCTTGCGGCCGGCGCGCGTCTGCACGGTGAGGCGCCCGAGCAGGGACTCGCGCGCTACCCGTTCCTTGCGCTGTTCGCGCGCCTGCTGATGCTGCGCGCGGTACAGGATGTACGCCTTGGCTATCTCGTACATGCCGTTCTTGACGAGGTGCTTCTCGACGATGTCCTGGATGTTCTCGACGTTGGGGTAGAGCTCGATGAAGCGGGTGTCGATCTCGGCGATCACAGCGGCCACCACGCCGCCGAGGGTGCCGTTTTCCAGAGAGTCCCACTGGTCGCGTGGCGCGGTGGCGCGGATCGCCTTCGAGATCGCTACGCGAATGCGCTCGCGGTCGAAGTCTACCACCTCGCCGGTCCGCTTGATGACCATCTGGCTCATTTACACCCTCCCAAATCGTAGTTTTAGTCGGGCCAGAGCTGGCCCTGGCCTGTTATGCGGACTTCCTCGTCCAACGTCCGCGTGATCTCCGGCAGGTACTCGCCCCGGTCGCGGGCGCGCTCGACGTCCGCCTCGATCAGCTCGATGAGGCGCCGCGTCATGGAGGTGCCGCGC
>JAKZWC010000236.1:0-3140 GCA_047515735.1 Spirochaetales bacterium
CCGTCGAACTGGTCGCCCGCCTCGGCGGCTGGCTCGGGCACACCCGCGACCCGCCGGGCGCGCAACTCATGTGGTACGGCTATATCCAACTTGTTGCCATGACCTTCGCCTTCGAGCTACGCGACGAATACGGATGAGATCGCAGTTCGCTACCAGAAGAAGCCCAGCAGGGATATCTGGGGCAAGGGTAGGCCTAGCCGGCGATGAGCGCTTCTATCGACGTCTGCTCGATGGTGAGTTCGCGATGTCGTTGCGGCTCGTGATGGTGCGGACGGTCTCTGGAGTCGATGTGGCAAACGCGTTCGACGACGCGTTGCGACCTCGGGTCAAGTCGGCCTCGGCGGAGAGCGGCGACCTGCAGGCATTGGAGTGGTTCCGCGATTACTTCGACGCACCCGAGATCGAGACCGGGACTGAGATCGTGTTCGCGTGCACCCCGTCAGGGCGACTGTCGACCACGGTTGGAGGGGACGAACAGGTGCCCATCGACTCGCAGGTCTTGTGCCGAGCGCTGTTCGACGTGTATATCGGCAGGGAGCCGATCTCGGTCGAGGGCAGGAAGACGGTAATCGTGGGATTCCCGGAGCAGTTGGCGGGCCCGTCGCGCTGATCGGGGTCCGCGGCGCGGACTCAGTACCTCGACCCATGGTGTCGGCATCGGCTCGGCGCAAGTGGAACGGACTGACGTAGCGGCCTGGACAACGCGCCGCAGCGGCAGCAGACTGCTGCTCACCCCCGCCGCCCGCGCGGCGAGAACCCTCTCCAGGGAGCGAACGTGCCCGAACCTCCTGCCGCCAACATTCCGCTGACCGACGTCTACGTGTGCGGGGTGATGGACGATCCCACGGCGCCGCTGCCGAAGCCGCACTGGAGTCCATTTGCCACCCAGTCCGCGGGCGCCGCCGTGAGGATGCCGAGCATGCAGGGCAGCGGCGACTACCACACCATCTGCGGTCCGGTCCTGGCCATGACCCCCGGCGCCACCCTGCTGGCGTTCGCCGAGGGACGGCGCGACGCCCGCGGCGACTTCGGCGACATCGACATCATCCTGCGCCGCTCCACCGACAGCGGCGCGACCTGGAGCGATATCCAGGTGGTGCACCGCAACGGCGACGGTCAGATCGGCAACCCCTGTCCCATCGTCGACCACGACACGGGACGCATCCATCTGCTGAGCTGCACCGGTGTCGAGGAAGAACTGGATATCCTCACCGGATCCAGCTACCGGGAGGTATGGCTCTCCACCTCGGATGACGACGGCGCAACCTGGAGCAGGCGGCGCAACATCAGCCCCATGGCACGTCGGGACGACTGGTACTGGTATGCCACCGGCCCCGCGGCCGGCATCCAGATCCGCTCCGGCCGCTACCGCGGCAGGCTGGTGGAGCCCGCCAACCGCAGCTACCTGCTGCCGGACGGCAGTCCCGAGTACGCCTGCCACTCCCTCTACTCCGACGATCAGGGTGAAACGTGGCACCGCGGCTCGGTCTCCGCACCGGGCGGCAACGAGAACCAGATCGCCGAGGCCGGCGACGACCTGCTGATCCAAGACATCCGCCTGCAGACCAACCGCACGGGGTATCGCGGTGTCCGCTACAGCCGCGACGGCGGCGCCACCTGGGACGCGCTGCGCAGCGACCCCAGCCGCCCCTGCACCCGCTGCCAGGGCAGCATCATCGCCCTGGCGCAACGCCCGGACGGCAGCCACAACCTCCTGGTGGCGAGCAACCCGGCGCCGATCGGGCGCCGCTTCGCGCGCAGCCGGCGCGAGCACATCGTCGCGCGGATTTCCACCGACGGCGGCCGCACCTGGCCCCGCCGCCTGCTGGTCGAACCCTCCTACGGCGGCTACTCCACCTTGATCGGAATCGACCGCGACCGCGTCGGCATCATGTACGACCGCTACCCGCGCCTGTCGTTCCGCACCTTCTACCTGGAAGACTGCACGTGAGCGGCAGCGGCGAGCGCCGCCCAAACATCCTCGTCATCATGTCGGACGAGCACGATCCGGCGGTGATGGGCTGCTCCGGGCACCCGCTGGTGCAGACCCCCAACCTGGACCGGCTCGCCGCCGCTGGAACGGTGTTCGACAACGCCTACTGCAACTATCCGATCTGCGTGCCGTCGCGGATGTCGTTCCTCACCGGGAACTACTGCCACCGGATCGGGGTGTGGGACCTTGGCTCGCCGCTGCGCGCCGACATCCCTACCTTCGGGCACTACTTCATCGCGGCCGGCTATGAGAGCGTGCTGTGCGGCCGCACCCACCTGGTCGGCAGCGACCGGCTGCACGGCTTCGGCACCCGGCTGTTCGACGACCTGGACGCGTGGCGCGGCCGGCAGGCGCCGCGGCGCACCCCGGAGGCGCGGCGCGGCAGCAATTCCCACGTCACCGAGTGCGGTCCCGGTCCCGGAGCCTGGTTCGACTACGACACCACGGTGGCCGACCTGAGCGTGCGCTTCCTGAAGAGCAGGGCGGCGCACCCCTCGGAGCGTCCGTGGCTGCTGTACAGCGGGTTGATGTACCCGCACTTTCCACTGACCTGTCCGCCGGAGTACTACCGGCGTTACGACCCCGAGGCCGTGACCCCCGCCGACCTGCGCGGCGAAACCCTGGAGAGCCAGCACCCGGCGATCCGCCAGCTCCGCTACTTCTTTCACAACGACGAGATCGTGCCGGAACCCGTACAGCGGCGGGCGCTGGTCAGCTACTACGGGCTGGTCACGCTCGTGGATGACCTGGTCGGCAGCATGCTGGCGGTGATCGACAACAGCCCGTTGCGCGACAACACGGTGGTGATCTACCTCAGCGACCTCGGCGAGATGGCCGGCCAGCACGGCATCTGGCAGAAGCAGTGCTTCTACGAGTCCTCGGTGCGCGTGCCGATGATCCTCAGAACGCCACGCGGCGCAGGCCGGCAGCGGATCGGCGCCAACGTGTCGCTGGTCGACGTGATGCCGACCCTGCTCGACCTCGCCGGCATCGAGGTTCCGGACCACCTGCCGGGCGCGAGTCTCGCACAGATGCAGCCGGACGCGGGTGACGCGGAGCGGGCCGTTTTCAGCGAGTATCACGCCCAGGGCATGCTGGAAGGCGGATTCATGCTCAAGCGCGGCCACTGGAAGTACAACTACTACGT
>JAKZWC010000237.1:0-2947 GCA_047515735.1 Spirochaetales bacterium
GACTACACCGTGTACAACGGCGGCCCGACCCTGGGCTCCGCCTTCATCTCCTTCAACTAGAACCCCGACACCATGGACCCGCTGGTCTCTAGCTGGTTCAGCCAGACCAGGTTCCGGCAGGCGATGAGCGCGGTGCTGAACCGCGACCGCATCGCCAGCCAGGTGTACCGCGGCCTGGCGGAGCCGGCGCTGCACTTCTTCGCCCGCGCCAACCCCTACTTCGACGAATCGATCCGGCAGGAGTTCTCCTACGATCCCGACCGGGCGCGCGCGCTGCTGGCCGAGATCGGCATCCGCCCCAACGCGGACGGGCTGATGGATGACGCCGAGGGCAACCACATCGAGTTCAACATCCACGTCGGCACGGAAAACAACGTCGGTGTGGACGTGATGACCATCTTCGCCGACGAGCTGAAGCAGATCGGCATCACCGGCAACGTGCGCCCGATCGACTTCCAGAAGCTGGTGGAGATGCTGATCAGCACCTACGACTGGCACGTGGCCACCGCCTCGCTCGGCTCCAACTACTGGCCGGAGGGTGGCAGCAACGTGTGGCAGTCGAACGGCAACTTCCACCTGTGGCACCCGCTGCAGGAGGAGCCGTACACCGAGTGGGAGGCGCGCGTCGATTACCTCTACAACGAGGGACGTTTCATCATCGACAAGGCAAAGGCGAAGGCGATCTACGACGAGTACCAGCGGCTCCTGCTCGATCAGGTGCCGATGATGTACATCGTCTATCCGCTGTCATTCGTGGCGGTACGCAACACCTGGGGGAACGTGTTCTACGACACCCTGAACGGGCTGGACTCCACGTACCTGTATCTGCTCGACGGCGAGTGATGGGGGCCGGGGAACGGCGGCGCGCCTCCCGCGGCCCCCGCTTCCCGAGCGGCCGACGCTTTCCGCTGCTTCGGTTCCTGGCCACCCGCCTGGCGTCGATGGTGGCCATCCTGCTGGTGCTCGGCCTGGCGGTGTTCGCTCTGATGAAGCTGGCGCCCAGCGACATGGTCGAGAACTACGTCAGGAGCCAGATGCTGATCTCCGCCGACCGGCAGGCGGACAACGTCTACAGCGACGAGCAGATCGCCGCCGCCAAGGCTCGCCTGGGCCTGGACCTGCCGTTCTACGCCCAGTACGCCCGCTGGCTCTATCAGGTGGTGGTCGAGCGCGACCTGGGGCGGTCGCTGATCTCGCGCGCGCCGATCCTGTTCCTGATCCGCTCGCGGATGGTCAATTCGCTGATCCTGAACCTGATCTCGCTGGTGTTCATCACCGTGCTGTCGTTCGCCGCCGGAATCTACTTCTCCTCCAAGACGGGCACGCGCACCGACCTTGCGGCCACCCTCGTGGCGCTGGTGCTGCACGCCTTCCCCGGCATTCTGCTGCTCATCCTGCTGCAGCTTTTCGCGTTCGTGAGCGGCTGGTTCCCGATCACCGCCTATCCCGACTTCCCGTTTCGCGAAGCGCCGCTGCGCTTTTCCTTCAGCTACCTGCACCACATCGCCCTGCCCCTGCTCGCGGCGTTCCTGGGCGGCGTGGGCGGCACCATGCGCTACATCCGCGCCACCATGCTGGACCAGCTCGGCCAGCCCTATGTGACCGCGCTGCGCTCGCGCGGCGTCAGCGAGCGGCGCGTCACCCAGATCATCCCGCAGATGGCGTCGATCCTGATCGTCAGCGTCGCCCTGGGCATTCCCGGCTTCATCCTGGCGGAGACGGCGCTCTCCTTCCTGGGGCTGGGGATCACCGATCCGGCGGTGAGCTGGGGCTCCATGCTGAACCGCAACGTCACCTCGCTCGGTAACCTGCGCAGCTTCCCGTGGTTCCTCTATCCCGGCGTGGCGCTGCTCATCACCACCCTGTCGTTCAGCTTCCTGGGCGACCTGCTGCGCGATGTGCTGGACCCCTACCACCGGGAGCCGGCGCGTGGCTGACCGCGCGGGGTTCCCGCTGTACGAGGTGGCGGAGCTGGCCGTGACCTTCGCCACCGATCGCGGCCCCCTGCAGGCGGTGCGCGGCGTCGATCTGGAGATCCACGCCGGCGCGGTGCTGGGTGTCGTCGGCGAGAGCGGATCGGGCAAGAGCGTCACCGCGCTGGCCCTGGTGCGCCTGCTGCCGCCGCACGCCCGCGCCACCGCCGGGCGGCTGCGCTTCCGCGGCGAGGACGTGACCGCCATGCGCCCCGCGGACCTGCGGCGCCTGCGCGGCGGGCACGTGGGGATGGTCTTTCAGGAGCCGGCGCGATCGTTCGACCCGCTCTACTCCATCGAACGCTCGCTGGCCGAGACGCTGCGCACCCACCACCCCGACCTGGAGCCCGAGGCGGTGCGCGACCGCTCGATAGAGCTTCTGGACGAGGTGGGGATCCCGGACGCGGCGCGCCGGCTGGCCAGCCTGCCGCACCAGTTCTCCGGCGGCATGTTGCAGCGGGTGATGATCGCCCACGCGCTGGCGGCGGGCCCCGAGCTGCTGATCGCCGACGAGCCCACCACCGCCCTGGACGTGACCGTGCAGGCGCAGGTGGTGGAGCTGCTGCTGCGGCTGCGCGCCGCGCGCGGCCTGGCGATCCTGTTCATCAGCCACGACCTGGCGCTGGTCAGCCAGGTGGCCGACCGCATCCTGGTGATGTACGGCGGCCTGGTGATGGAGCAGGGTCCGGCAGCGACGGTGCTCGACGAACCGCGCCATCCCTACACGCGCGCGCTGCGTCCGCGCCATACCGCCGTTGGTTGACGAACGGGCGGAAGCACCTGACATAGCCGCCGACCACACGCTCCGGCACCGCTGCGTCCTGCCGGGGGCCAAACCGAGTGCCGTGGCCGCCGCGCGGCCGCAAGAGGCCCGATGCTGACGTTGGACGCCGTCAGCAAGCGGTTCGCCCTGAAGGCGGGCTACTTCGCTGCCGCCAGGCGCCACGTGTACGCGGTTCAGGAGGTGAGCTTTC
>JAKZWC010000238.1:0-8955 GCA_047515735.1 Spirochaetales bacterium
CTGCTCACCTTCGTCTCCGGCTGCATCCTGCCGGAGGACGAGGCGAAGTTCCTGCGCCTGTTCGACTTGGTGTTCCGCATCGACGATCTGCCGCAGCTCCCGGAGATGATCCGCACCTCCGGCGTGGTCACTCCCGCGGCCATCGACGCCGCGCTGCAGCCGGGCCGGGCGGTGACGCTCAACCACACCGACCGGTTCTGGGGCATCACGCCGCGCTACGGGTCGGATCACGCCGCCTACGTCCCGATCCAGAACGGCTGCGACAAGTTCTGCACCTTCTGCGCGGTGCCCTACACCCGCGGGCGTGAGGTGTCGCGGCCGGCGGCCGACGTGCTGCGCGAGGTGGAGGAACTGCTGGCAGGGGGGTACCGCAGCATCACCCTGCTGGGCCAGAACGTGAACTCATACGGCCGCGACCGGCCGGGGGCCGAACCCACCTTCGCCGCCCTGCTCGGGGAGGTGGGGGCGCGGTGCGATGCCGCTGTGCAGAAGGTGTGGGTGTACTTCACCTCGCCGCATCCGGCGGACATGGCGCCGGCGGTGCTGGAGCGCATTGCCGAGCACGACTCGCTGGCCAAGCAGATCCATCTGCCGATGCAGTCGGCCGACGACAAGGTGCTGATCCGCATGAACCGCAACCACCGCCTGGATCAGTACCGCGCGGTGGTCGAGAACATCCGTGCGACTCTGCCAACCGCGACGCTGTTCACCGACATCATCGTCGGCTTCTGCGGCGAAACCGAAGAGCAATTCGAGCGCACCCGGCTGGCACTGGAGGAATTCGCCTTCGACATGGCCTCCATCGCCATGTATTCGCCGCGGCCCGGGGCGGCGGCAGCGCGCTGGCCGGACGATGTGCCGCAAGCCGAAAAGAAGCGGCGCCTGCAGGTGCTGTCCGACGTGCTGCAGGAAACCGCCCTGCGCCACAACCGGCGCTGGGAGGGCCGTACGGTCGAGGTGCTGGTGGCGGCCGAGGACCGCAAGCCGGGCCTGCTCGTCGGCCGCACCGAGGGCCGCGTCCCGGTGCGCTTCGCCGGCGCCGCCGACCTGATCGGAAACCGCGTTCCCGTGGACGTGACGCGCGCCCGGCCCCTCTCGCTGGAAGGGGAGCTGCCGGTACCGGCGGCGCTGGCCGCATCCTGATCTGCCGATGCTGCTCCGTGGCTCGGTGACGCCCCCTGAACGGTCGCGGTCGGCGCGCCTCGCACCACGCGGCCACTTGCTCCGGTGAACGAGGCGGCGTCTCCGATCGTCCTGCCGCGCGGATTCCGCCGTCTTGCGCTGGCCGAACGCCGCGCCGCCCTCGCCGCGGCCCTGGGCTGCGAGCTGCCGGCGGGCCTGACGGGCGATGCCGAAACCAGCGCCGTGGCGGATCTCCTGGTAGAGAACGCGGTAGGCGCATTCCCCGTTCCGCTGGGGGTGGCCACCGGTTTTCGCATCGACGGCGAGGAACTGGTCATTCCGCTCGCCACCGAGGAAGCCTCGGTGGTGGCGGCGGCCAGCTACGCCGCGCGGCTGCTGGCGGATGGGCACGGCGGCACCGGCATTCGCACGCAGGCCGACCCTCCGATCGCCACCGTGCAGCTCTTCGTCGAGCAGACGCGGGAGGATGCGGAGACCGCGGTACGCGTCGCGCAGACCGAGATTGCGGCGCTGGTGGACGCCGCGGTTGCCACCCTGGTGGCGCGCGGCGGAGGCTTTCGCGCGCTGGCGGTGCAACGGGTCGGAGACACGCTGAAGGTGGAGATCGACCTCGACGTGCGCGACGCCATGGGGGCGAACAAGGTCAACACCGCGGGCGAGGCGGCGCGTCCGCTGCTGGAGCGGCTCACCGGCGGCCGCCTGCTGATGGCTATCGTCACCAACGCCTGCCGCCGCGCTCTGGTACGCGCCGCCGGGCAGGTGCCGTGCGGCCGCCTGGCGCGGGGCGGCTACTCCGGCGTCCAAGTCGCGCAGCGCATCGTGCGCGCCGGCGCGCTCGCCGCCGCCGACCACGACCGTGCCGTGACTCACAACAAGGGGGTGCTCAACGGCATCGCCGCGCTCACCCAGGCGACCGGCAACGACACCCGCGCGGTCGAGGCCGCCGCCCACGGCTGGGCCGCCGCCGGCGCCGGCTACGCGCCCCTCACCAGTTACCACGTTGCCGACGGCGCCCTGCACTGCCGCCTGCAGTGCCCGTTGCCGCTCGGCACCGTGGGCGGCGCCGTCGGCCTGCATCCGGTGAGCCGCCTGGTGCTGCGCATTCTGGGCAACCCGGACAGCCGCCGGCTGGCAGCCATTGCGGGGGCGGTCGGGCTGGCCCAGAACCTGGCGGCGCTGCGGGCACTGGTAACCGAGGGCATCCAGCACGGCCACATGCGCCTGCACGCCGAGCGGCTGGCGTTCAACGCCGGCGCCCGCGGCGCGGAGGTCCCCGCGCTCGCCGCCGCGCTCGCCGAAGCCGGACAGATGGACGTGGCCAGCGCGCGCCGCCTGCTGCACGCCCGGCGCGGTGTGCCGCTGCGGTAGCGCACGTGCTGACGGCCAGGGCAGTCACCGGCAAAACCGGCCCGGACACCCCATGCCCGGTACGGGCGTCGCTGCGTCGAGGCGGCGATGGGCAAGGCTGATTCGACCGGAGTACGGGTGCGGGCAGCGCCATCGCTGGCGCTGGTGAAGTACTGGGGCAAGAGCGACGCGGGGCGCAACCTGCCGGCCACCTCGAGCCTGGCCGTGACGGTTACCGGGCTGCACACCGAGGCGCGCTTGCAGAAGGCCACCGGCTGTGACCATCTGACCGTCGACGGCAACGTGGTGCCGGCAGCGCGGCACGCGCCCTTCTTCGATGCGGCGCGCGCCACTCTGGGCGTCACCACACGCTACCGGGTAACTGCGAGCAACAACTTTCCCGGTGCCGCGGGTCTGGCCAGCTCGGCGTCGCTGTTCGCGGCGCTGGCGACGGGCTGCGCCGCGCTGGCGGGTACGGAGCCCCCTCGAGAGCGCCTCTCGGCTCTGGCCCGGGTCGGCTCGGCATCGGCAGCGCGCGGCCTTTGGGGCGGCTTCAGTACGCTCGAAGCCGGGGCCGACGCCGCCCGCGCGGCATTTCCGGAAGACCACTGGCCCGAGCTGCGGCTGCTGGTGGCGGTCACTTCGCGCCGCCGCAAGCCGCTGCCGTCGCGCGACGCGATGCTGCGCGTAGCCGCCACCTCACCCTACTACCCGGCCTGGGTGGCGACTGCCCCGGCCACCTTCCAGGCGGCGCTGGAAGCGGTACGCTCGCGCGACCTGGAGCGGCTCGGCCCGCACCTGCGCGTCAGCTACCTGCGCATGTTCGGCACCATGTTCGCCGCCGATCCTCCCATCAACTACCTGCTCCCGCAGTCGCTGCAGGTGCTGGAGGTGCTCGAGGAGCTGCGCGCAGCGGGGGTCGGCGCCTGGGAGACCATGGACGCCGGGCCGCAGGTCAAGATCGCCTGTCTGGCGGCCGACGTGGAGCGGATCCGTACGGCTCTGCTGGCGAAGGCTGACCTGGCTCCGCACGACCTGATCGAGACCGCGCCCGGTCCCGGGCCCTGCATCGTTGACTGACCGCCTGACCGTGGCGGCGCCGGGCAACGTCCTGTTGCTCGGCGAATACGCCATCACCGAGTCGGACGCGCCGGGCATTGCGCTCGGCGTACTGCCGGAGGTGCGCGCTACCTTCGACGAGGCCCGCCCGCCGCGTATCGTGGGACGCATGGGCGCACGGAGCTTCACCTGGTCGCCGACGGGATGCGACTCCGCATTGCTCTCCGCGCTGGTACGGGAGTGCGGGACGCCGGCGGGAACCGTCGAAGTCGATTCCAGCGCCCTCACCGGACCGCACGGCAAGCTGGGACTGGGCTCCAGCGCGGCGGTGGCCGCGGTGGTTGCGGCGCTGTTGCAGCATCGTGATGGGCCGAGCGACGGCGACGGCGAAGCCGACCGGCGGCGCGTCTTCAGGGCTGCTCTGGCCGCCCACCGCAGCGCCCAGGGCGGCCGCGGCAGCGGTTACGACGTAGCCGCGTCGGTCTGGAGCGGAGTCGTGCACTTCACCGGTGGGAACCTGCCCGCGGTCTGCCGGCACCGGCCATCGGTGCTGCCGCGGCTCTACCTGATCGCCGGAACCCAGCCCCTGGCAACACCGGGCGCCGTCGCCCGGTACGAACAGTGGTGCCGGTGCGCGCCGGCGCTGGCCGACGAATTCCGCAGGCGCTCGCGAGACACGGTGGAACAGTTCGTTGCCGCGACCGATGCGGCCGAGTGCTGCGTCGCAATCCGCACCGGCGGCGAGCTGATCCGCTGGCTCGGAGTACGCATCGGCGTGGAGGTGGAGCCGCCCGCGCTGCGCGCTCGCCTGGAGCGGCTGCGCGCCTGCGGCTGGGCCGCAAAACCGGTGGGCGCCGGCGGTGAGCTGGGCGTCGCTGCGGCGCCGGCAGGGCGGGAACCTCCCACCGCGCCGTACGTCATGCCGCTGCAAGTGGCGGAGGAAGGACTGCGTTGGCTGACCTGATCGGACGCGCCACCGGCAAACTGCTCCTGTTCGGAGAGCACGCCGCCGTCTACGGCGAGCCTGCCCTCGGCATCAGTCTGCCGTGGACGGCCGAGCTGCGGATCACCCCGCTGAGTGCCGCGCAATACATCGCCTGCGAACGCCTGCCCCCACTCCCGGCAGCGCTCGCCGCGATGCTCGCTGAGCCGCCGGACCCCGCAGAGATCGAGATCCGCTCGCGCATCCCCATCGGACTCGGGTTCGGCTCCAGCGCCGCGCTATGCGTCGCCGCCGAACGCGCCCTCGCCGGCGCCACCCCGGCGGAGCCGGCCATTGCCGCTGTCTGGAGCGGCGCGCACGAACGTGAGAAGGTGTTCCACGGCACCCCCTCGGGCGCCGACACCGGTCTCGCCGCGCATCCGGGCGTGGGCTTCCTGTGTTGGCCTGCCGCGGGAAGCGGCCTGCCCCGCTACGAATCGCTGCCCACCGCCGAGCTGCATCTCGTCGTGGGCGCGGTGCCGCGCCGCGGCGACACCCGGGCCCAGGTGGCCGCGGTGGCGCGGCGTCTGCACGGGGGCGACGACGCCACGGGAGACGCGCTACGGCGCCTTGGACAGTGCAGCCGTGAAGCGCACGCGCTGATGCTGCAGCCGCGGATGCCTGCGACGGCGCTCGGAGCGCTGGCTGACGCCGCTCACCGGATGCTCACCGGACTCGGTCTTGCCGACCCGCAGCAGGACCGCCTGCTGCAGGCCGGCCGCGCCGCCGGCGCCGGCGGCGGAAAGCTCAGCGGCGCGGGGTGCGGCGGCGCCTGTTACCTGGTGTGCGGCGACACTGCCACCGCCGCTCGCGTCCTGGAAGCGATTCGCGGTCACGCGACGGTCTCGGGCCACGTCGTGGCAAGTGGTGGCACCACCCGGCTCGTCTCCTCGGAATCGCGCCAGGCCACCGTGAGCCGCTGGTGCTATCGGCGGTGACCTACGCCGTGCTGTCCGATATCCACGGCAACCTCGAAGCGTTGCAGGCGGTGGAAGCGGTGCTGCAGGACGTGCCGGGAAGCATCGACTCGTGCCTGCTGCTCGGCGACCTGGTCGGCTACAACGCCGATCCGGCGGCGTGCCTGGCACGCGGCTTGCAGATCGCCTCCTGCTGCATTCGCGGCAACCACGACAAGGTGGTGGCCGGCATCGCCAGCGACCTTGACTTCAACCCGGTGGCGCAGGCCGCCGCGCGCCGGCACCGGACGATGCTGTCGCCCGCGGAGCTGGCGCGGCTGCGTGCCCTCCCGCAGGGACCCATCCAGGCCGCTCCCGGCATCGTCCTGTGCCATGGCTCACCCCATGATGAGGACTGGTACCTGGTAGATGCCGACGATGCGCGCGCCGCATTCCAGGCGCTGGAAGCGCTATTCCCGGAGGCCCGGGTGTGCTTCTTCGGCCACACCCACGTGGCCGCGGTCCTGCGGCAGCGGCGGCCGCGGCGAGGGGATCGGTCGCTGAGAACGCCGGTGCGCCGGCGCGTGCTGCAGTCGGGAGCATCGCTGGCCCTCGAGCCTGGCAGCCGCTACCTGGTCAATCCGGGCTCCGTCGGCCAGCCGCGCGACGGCAATCCCGCCGCCGCGTTCGGGGTGTTCGATGCCGATCGCAACCGCTACACCCAGTATCGGGTGGCCTATCCCGTGGCGCAGGCGCAACGCAAGATCCGCGCACTCGGCCTCCCCGAGCTGCTCGCGTCCCGATTGGCGACAGGCCGCTGAACCCAGCGGCCCCCACGAACCACGCGGTAACAGGCCATTCGACTCCCGGCGGAGCGTGCGCCCCACGCGTGCCTCGCGTGGCGGGCGGTAGCTGGCGGCGTACCGACGTGGCACACTGGCGGCCGTGCGCGAGTTGACGATCGACGGCGAACGGCTGTGGGACAGCCTGTCGCGGATGGGCGAGATCGGTGCCACACCGGCCGGCGGCGTGAACCGGCAGACGTTGACCGACGGCGATCGCGCCGCACGCGACCTGTTGGTCATCTGGTGCCGCGAGGCCGGCTGCCGCGTCCGGGTCGATCCGGCGGGCAACATCTTCGGGCGCCGGGCCGGGAGGCACGGCAGCTGTCCGGCGGTGGCGCTTGGCAGCCACCTGGACACGCAGCCCACGGCCGGCAGATTCGACGGCGCGCTCGGCGTGCTGGCAGCACTGGAGGTGGTGCGCACGCTGAACGACCACGGCGTGGTCACCGAGCTGCCGCTGGAGCTGGTCTCGTGGACCAACGAGGAGGGCTGCCGCTTCGCCCCCTCCATGATGGGATCGGGCGTGTTCGCCGGCCAGTTCGACCCCGTGCGCGTGGCGGCCACCGCCGATGCCGAGGGGCGCACCTTCGGCGCGGAGCTGGAGCGCATCGGCTACCGCGGCGGCGACCCGGTGGCCGTGTCCGAACTCGGCGCCTACTTCGAGCTGCACATCGAGCAAGGGCCGGTCCTGGAGCAGGAGCCGGTCGCCATCGGCGTGGTGACCGGCGCCCAGGGGCAGCGCTGGTTCGACCTGGTGGTGAGCGGCCGCGAAGCGCATGCCGGCCCCACCCCGATGCCGGACCGGCGCGACGCGCTGCTCGGGGCGGCGCGCATCGTGGCGGCGGTGAACCGGATCGGCCATGCCCATCTGCCGGGGGCATGCGCTACCGTAGGCTCGCTCGCCGTGCACCCCAATTCCCGCAACACGATTCCCGGTCGTGTCGCGTTCAGCGTGGATCTGCGCCACCCGGAGGAGGCGCGGTTAACGGCGATGAAGGCCGCTCTGGAGGCCGAGGCGGCTGCGATCTGCGCCGCGGGCGGCCTGGAGTTGCATCTGGAGGAGATCTGGCACCAGTCGCCGCTGTGCTTCGATCCCGGCTGCGTCGCTGCCGTGCGGCGCGCGGCGTCAACCCAGGGACTCTCCTGCCGCGAGATCGTCTCCGGTGCCGGGCACGACGCCTGCCACCTCGCGGCGCGCGTGCCGACGGCGATGATCTTCATTCCGTGCGCGGGCGGCATCAGCCACAGCGAGCTGGAGCGCGCCACCCGCGAGGACTGCGTCGCCGGCTGCAACGTGTTGCTGCAGGCCGTGCTGGAGCGCGCCGGCGGCACGCCGCGGGATCGCTGAGGAAGCGCTGGTCCTGTCGGATAGGAGGAGTGGGCTACTCAGCCTCGGTGGTCAGTGCTATCCCGTTGCCGCGCCGGAATCCGGCGCCGTCCAGGCCGGTATAAGCGCGCTCCACATCCGCGGCCAGGACCTCGACCGGAACCTCGCGCGAAGCATGCAGCGCGGCCGCCGGCAGGTCGCTCGAACTGGTCAGCCACCGATGCTCCCGGCGCCAGCGACGATAGATGGTCGCCAATCGTTCGATGTCCCGCGGCGGAACCGGACCCGCCTCATAGTGCAGCGCCAGCAGCAGCGCCGCCAGCGTCGCACCGGGTGCCGCGACCGCGGAGCTTGTGCGCCTTGAGGGCATCGCGGGTCTCGAACACGCGGGCGTGGATGGCGGCCGGGTCCTGACCGCGGCGCAGAATCATCGCCGCCCCACGTAGCGAATCTCCGACTTCAGCGGGTTCGACCAGCGTGCCCGCTTGCGCAGCTCGGTCGCCACCTGCTCCAGGCGATCGTAGCCGATGCTGGCAGCCGCGCCCAGGCTCAGCGCGACAAACCGAAACGTCACCGAGTTCACCGACCAGCGCTTGCGCGCGCGCAGCCGCTCGAACGTCCGCAGGGTAGGTGTTCATG
The DNA here is from genome assembly GCA_047515735.1 of Spirochaetales bacterium. Classification (GTDB taxonomy): domain Bacteria; phylum Spirochaetota; class Spirochaetia; order SZUA-6; family Bin103; genus Bin103. Next base: position 8,239 of record JAKZWC010000238.1, read on the forward strand.
GGGTACTCGGACACCACGGTAACGCACTGCGTCTGCCGCGCGGCGGGCCTGGTGTCCTTCTACGGTCCCGCCTTCATGTCGGGGTTCGCCGAGAACACGGGCATGTTTCCCTACATGGTGGACTCCGTGCGCAGGACGCTGTTCGAGTCGGAGCCGATCGGCACGGTGTCGCAAAATGAGAGTGGATGGACCGTCGAACGCCTGGACTGGGCGGATCCGTCCAATCAGTCGGTCAAACGCAAGCTCAATCCGTGCACCGGATGGATCTTCCATCAGCAGCAAGGCGTGGCCGAGGGCAGGTTGTTCGGCGGCTGTGTTGAGGTATTGGACTGGCTCCGGGGGACGCCGGTGTTCCCGCCCGCGGATTCACTGGCCGGCGCCGTTCTATTTCTGGAAACCTCCGAAGAGGCACCGCCGCCGGAGCTGCTGGAGCACTTTATTCGCTCGCTGGCAGCGATGGGCTGTCTGGAGCCGCTGGCCGGGATTCTCCTCGGGCGCCCAGGCGGGCAGATCGATCCGGCGCTGTTCCCCGCTTACGGCGACACGCTGTGCCGTACGGTGCGCGAGGAGTACGGCCTGCGCAAGTTGCCGATCGTCAGCAACATCGATTTTGGCCACACCGACCCGATGATGGTGCTGCCGCTTGGACTGCGCCTGCGCATCGACTCCGAACGCCGTGAACTCTCCATCCTCGAGGCGGCCGTAGTCTGACGTACC
>JAKZWC010000239.1:0-12210 GCA_047515735.1 Spirochaetales bacterium
AAGCTCATCAAGTGCATGTGCGCAACCCATACAAATAATGGCCAGAGAGGTCAACGCTCGGTGCATATGGCAACGCCAAGTCTTCTGAATAGGCATGCCTGTTACAGCAAGAGTATGCTAAACCATATTGTACCCTAATGAGATCTGCGACGCCTCGCGTCAGCGGCCGGAAAGGCCCGCCACGGGGTAATCGAAGTAGGTGTCGGCCACCAACTGGTGCAGGTTGCGGCAGTGCTCGTCGACCTGCAGCAGCAACTCCTCCCGGTCCTCCCCGTCAGGCCACTCGGAGCGGATCAGGGAAGTGAGCCGCTTGGCCGAGCGCTGTACGGCCGCACTGGAGTCGGCGTGCGGGCCGGGACCGATGGCGGCGAGTTCCACGGCCGCCCCGTCGAGCGCGTGACACAGTGAGCCGGGCAGCAGCGCGTCGGTAACCAGCAGGTCCAGCACCCGTTCCGGCTCCACCGCGACACTGCAACGGCGGTGGTACGCCTCCAGGGCGTAACCGCAGCGCAGCAGGCTGATCCAATCGTCCTCGTGCTGGTCGTCGCCAGTGCGCTCAACCGCGAGGTGGGCCAGCAACAGCGCCGTCGCCAGTTGGGCGCGCTCGATAGAGCGCCCCAGCCGCATGAAGCGCCAACCCGCGTCATGGTACATGGTGGCCGCGGCCACGCCGGCGAACGTATCGATCTGCGCCGCGGTGTCGGCGTAGAAGCTCTCCGGCGACGGACGCCAGATCTCCTGAATCCCCAGCTCCCGCAGCCGCAGGTAAGAACGGTTCAGGCGGGTCCACATCTCCGCGCTGATGTAACGACGCATCTGGCGCGCATTCTCGCGGCCCTGGGCGAAACAGCTCCACACGGAATCGGGGTTCAGACGTTCAAAGGTGAGGTGGGTGGGGGCACGCTGCTCACGGTACGGTAGATGCGGTGCCAGCCGAAGCGGATCTCGCGCAGGGGCCGGTCCACCAGCGCTTCCGCCTGCAGCCGCAGCAGACGGCAGAGCTGCTTCGCCCGTTCCAGATAGCGGCTCATCCAGTAGAGTCCCCGTGCGTTCCGTGCCAGCACTCGCTTCAATCTCCCGTCACCGCCGTCACTCCCACCGCAACGGCGTCAATCGCCCAACACCCACAGGTCCTTGCCGCCGCCGCCCTGGCTCGAGTTCACCACCAGACTGCCGCGGCGCCGCGCCACGCGGCAGAACGCGCCCGGCACGATGCGGGTCTCGCGCCCGTGCAGCACGAACGGCCGCAGGTCCACGTGGCGCGGCTCGAAGCGGCCGTCGACCAGGCACGGCGCGCGTGACAGGGCCAGGGTCGGCTGGGCGATGAAATCGGCCGGGGTGGCGCGCACCTGGCGGGCGTACTCCGCACGTTCCCGCGGCGTCGCGTGCGGCCCGACCAGCATGCCGTAGCCCCCGGACTCGCCGACCCGCTTGACCACCAGCCGGTCGAGGTTGTCCAGGGTATGCTCCAGATCCTCGGACCGGCGGCAGAGCAGGGTCTCGACGTTGGCCAGCAACGGCTCCTCTCCGAGGTAGTAGCGGATCATGTCCGGCACGTACGCGTAGACGCGGAGTTGTAGACGCCCGGCGTGAGCAGCGCGACGGTCGGATCGGAGCGCCCGGGCGGTGCCAGCTCGCGCAGTGTGGCCAGCAGAATGCGCCCGTAGTGCTCCACGTCGCGCACGTTGGAGCTCCGGTACCGACGGCGAAAGGATGCCTTGACCGCCTTCCGGTTGGCGATCATGTAGGAGACCCCCGAAGGCACTCTCAGGTGCGATTGGCAAATGCGCGGCCGAACCGCGCAACCCGAACGGGTGAACCGCCGCCTCAGTTCACCGCCAGGTCGGCAGGCGGATGGAGCGGGAGGTCGATCACCATCTCGGTGAACGCTCCCGGCTCGGTGTTGACCTCGATCGCCCCGCCGTGCTCGCGCACGATGTCGGCCGACATCGCCAGGCCGAGCCCGGTGCCCTTGCCGGCCGGCTTGGTGGTGAAGAACGGGGTGAATATTTTCTCCACGACCTCCGGCGGCATGCCGTCGGCGTTGTCCTTGATGCGGATCACGACGCGCTCCGCTTCGCGTTTGCTGGAGATCCACAAGGTCGGCACGTAGGGGCCGCCTTCCTGCTGCTGCTCTCCTTCAGTGCGCCGTTTCTCGTCGGTGGCGTCGCAGGCGTTCGCCACCATGTTCAGGAACACCCGCCCCAGGTCCTGAGGCACCACCGCCAGCGCGCCCACCTCCGGATCGAGGTCGTACTTCACGTCGAGCTGGAACGCCGTGTCGCTGGCGCGTGCGCTGTGGTACGCCAGCCGCGCGTACTCCTCCAGCAGGCCGTTGATGTCGACCTGCTGTACCTCCGCGGAGCTGCGGCCCAGCATGAGCATGTCGTGGACGATGCGGTTGGCGCGGTCGCCGTGGGAGCGGATGCGCTTCAGATTGTCGACCAGATCGCCGGCGATCGCGCCGAGCAGTGAGCGCTGCTCCTGGTCCAGCTTGTCACCGCTCTCGTCGACCACCTCCTGCAGTTCTTCGAGCAGCTCCTCGGAAGCCTCGGAGAAGTTCTTCACGAAATTCAGCGGATTCCTGATCTCGTGGGCCACGCCGGCGGTCAGCTCGCCGAGCGCGGCCAGCTTCTCACGCATCACGATCTGGTCCTGCGCAAGAGCCAGGTCTGCGAGCGCTTTCTCGAGCTGCTGGTTCTTCCCTTGCAGCTCCTCGGCCAGGCGCTCCACCAGGTTCAGCCGCTGTACCTCGAGGGCGTGGCGGCGGAATATCTCCAGCGCCGCGGCCATGTCCGCCACCTCGTCGCGCCCGCCGATCGCGACGCGCGCCTCCAGGTCGCCGCCGGCCATGCGCCGCATCCAGTCGGACAGCATCCCCAGCCGGCGCAGGAGCACCCGACCGACGAACAGCCACGCGATCAATACCGCACCGCCGATGCTGACCCCGATGATCAGCAGCAACAAAGTGCGCGCCGTCAGGATCGCCTGCGTGGAAGCCTGAGTCGCCTCCCGCGTGTGTCCGTGGGCGGTGTTGACGAGCTCGTCGACCACCGCCACCAGCTCGACTGCCAGGTCGCGGTTCCGCGTCAGCAGAACGCGTTGCCGTTCGGCGAGCCGAACCTCCTGCGTGCGCAGGTCGAAGCCGCTCTGCCGGTCCAGTCCCAGCGCCAGCAGCCGGGCGAAAATCGGCACCACCGCGGAACGCAGCGGGGACTCCTCCAGTGCCGCCAGGCTGCGCTCGATGCGGCCCGCGGCCGACTCGAACCGCTCGCGCAACGGCTCGATCGAGGATGCGTCCTGGAGGTTGAAGGCACTTGCCAGGAGCTGCGAGGCGATGCCGCCATCGGCCTGCAGGTCGGCCAGCCGGCGGTAGCGGCCAAGCTCCTGCTCCGACAGGTGCTCGGCGCGCGCCGCGGGCGGTTGGCCGAGGGTGTGGAAGCCGGTGATGGTATAGAAGAGCTGATCGTCGATGGCCGGCACCACCAGTTCGTCGAGCCGGCTGCGCAGCGAGGCCAGCTCGGCCCGCAGGGCCGTGCTGCGCTCGTACAAGGGGAACAACCCGGTCATGCCGGCCCGGATTTCCTCGATGTTGGACAGCAGGGTGTCGGCGTGCGCCCGCACGCGCGCAATGGCGGCGCCGTCGGCACCCGCCCGCTGCAGGGCATCCAGCTCGTCCTGCAAGGCGGCGTGGCTGCCGCCGATGCGGGCGGCGACACTCGCCAGTTCCTCCGGCGTCGCGGCGGTGGTGAGCCGCGGGGCCGCCGCCACCAGACTGCCGGCATACTGCGCCACGCCGAACGCCGCCACCATCTCGGGTACGCTGCCTTCGTTCACCCGGCGCTGGACATTGGCCACCCGATCGAACGAGAACCAGCCTACCAGGCTGGCGGCAACGGTGAGCGCCACCGCGCCGCCGATCCCGAGCGAGAACTGACCAGCCAGGCGAAAGCGGTAGTCGAGCAACCGCTGCAGGCGCTGCTTCATCCGGTTCAGCGGCGCGGGGCGACGCCGGCCTGCAAGGTGGTGGCAGGCTGATACCTGCCGTCCGCACCGATTCTGGTCAGGAACACCGCGTCCGAGCCCTGGTTGTCGGCCTCGCCGAAACGCAGCCGAAAGCCGTCGATGTCGATCTCGTCGCTGCCGCGCAGGCTGTCCAGGAAGCAGTCCCGCGCTACCGCGGCGCCGCAGCCCTGCACTCCCGCCACCGCCAGACGCCCCGCGAGATAGCCCTCGAACGACACGAACCCGGGCACCGCGTCCGCGTCGTACGCCGCCAGCGCGCGCAGATAGGCGCCCACCACGGGCAGGCTGTCGTCGGTGGGAAACGGTACCACCTGGGTCACGTACACCCCCGCACCGGCCGCACCGAGCTCCTGTGCCAGGGCATTGCTGCCGACGAAGGACACGGTCAGGAAGGTCGGGTCCATGCCGACGTGCCGCGCCCACCTGATCAACGCCGCCACCGGCTGGTAGGCGCCGATCATGATCACTGCTTCCGGCGCTCCCCGTTGCAGGTCGATCAGGGCGGTCTTCACCGCGGTCGTGTTGCGCGGATAAAGCCCGATCGATACCGGCTGCATGGCGCGGCGGTCGAGCGCGAGCCGCACCCCGCGGTAGCCGGCGCGGCCGAACGAGTCGTCCTGGTACAGCACCCCGATCCGGGTGACGCCCAGGTCCTCGGTCAGCCGCGCGACCATCTCCTCGGTCTCCTGATAGTAGGAGGCACGCAGGTTGAGCACGTTGCGCCACTGCTCGTCGCGCAAGAACTCAGCGCCGGTGAACGGGGCGACGTAGGGCACCTCCGCCGCGGCGGCCACCGGCGTCGCGGACCGCGAGGTGGGCGTACCCACCGCGCCGATCAAGGCAAACACCTGCTCCACTTCGATCAGGTGGAAGGTGTTGGCAATGGCCGCTTCCGGTTCGTAGGCGTCGTCGCGGGAGATCAGCTCCAGCACCCGGCCGTGGATACCGCCGCGCCGGTTCGCTTCCTCGAACGCGGCCTCGATTCCGAGGCGCATGTTCCTGCCCAGCTCCTGGGCCGGACCGCTGAAGGCGGCCGACTGCCCGAACAGGATTCGCGTGGCCGACACGCCGGGTACCGGCGCAGCCTCCGAGCGGATAGCGGCGTCCGCTGCCGCATCACTGCCGGGCGCCGCAGCGCCGCTGTCGGCAAGTTCCTCGACCCGACTGCTGCACGACAGCACGCCGCCGGCAACGAGCAACCCGGCCGCAACGGCAGCGGCAAGCACCGTGCCGTTGCGGTGCGGCGTCATGCGGACGTGCCGGTAACCAGGGTCAGGCGATTCTTCCCGTCCTCGTACCGATAGCTCACCTCCTCCATCATCGTGCGCACCAGGTGAATACCGAGCCCGCCCACGGGACGCTCGTCCAACGACGCCTCCGGGTCGGGGAGCGGCGCGTCCTCGAGCGGGTCGAAGCGCGGCCCGTCGTCCACGATCTCGATGGTGATCGTTTCCGCCTCCGAGGTCACGATGACCTCCAACTCGCGCGCACCGGCCTGCTGGCCGTGCGTCATGACGTTGAGCCCCAACTCCTCCAGCACCAGGTTGACGCGAAACAGCAGCTTGGAAGGCCAGTCTTCGCGCTCCCCGAACTCCTCTATCGCGGCGTTGATACGTTCCAGCTCTTCGGGACGGGCTGCGAGCTTGAGGTGCAGCGTCGCGCTCAAGACCCAAACTCGCCGCGGCCGAGCGTCAGGCAGGTCACGTCGTCCGACTGCGGCGTATCGCCGGCAAAGGCGTGCACGGCGTCGAACACCGCCTGAGTGGTCTCCCTGCTGTCGCCCGGCGGATCGGAAGCGAAGATCGCGCGCAGCCGCTCCACGCCGAACTCTTCGTGGGTGTCGTTCATCGCCTCGGTGACGCCATCGGTGTACAGCACCAGGGTGTCGCCGGGCTCCAGCGTGACCGTGTTCCGTCCGTATCGATAGTCCGGCACCACGCCGAGCGCGATCCCGCCCGTCAGCGGCAGCAGCTCGGAGCTGCCGTCGGCGCGCACCATGAGCGGAGAGTTGTGGCCGCCGTTGGCATAGACGAGTTCACCGCTCCGCGGGTCGAACGTCGCGTAGAGCACCGTGACGAACATCGACGCCTCGTTGTCGTCGTTGAGGAGGTTGTTGACCTCGCGCAAGACCTCGGCGGGATCGGCCAGGCCAACGGCCGCCCCCTTCAGCAGCGTGCGGGTGGACATCATGAACAGCGCGGCCGGGACGCCCTTGTCGGATACATCCGCGATGGCCAAGCCGATGCGCCCGTTGTCCAGCCGCATGATGTCGAAGAAGTCACCGCCCACGGCGCGCGCGGCTTCCATGTGGCCGAACAGGCGATAGCCGGGTCCTTCCGGGAACCGCGTCGGCAGGATCGACTGCTGCATCTTGGTGGCCAGATCGAGCTCGTTCTGCAGGGCTACCAGCTTGTCCCGCGACGCCAGCGCCTCGCGCCACTCGGCGACGCGGCGCAGCGTACGGTCGATGGTGAGGCGCAGATCGTTGAAGTCGAGCGGCTTGGTGACGAAGTCGAACGCGCCCCGGTTCATCGCCGTGCGGATGTTCTCCATGTCCCCGTACGCCGAGACGATGACGCAGCGTACGTTAGGGTCCACGTCGGGGATCTGCTCCAGCAGGGTCAGACCGTCCATCTGCGGCATGTTGATGTCGGACAGCACCATGGCGATGTCCGGTTCCTGCCGCAGCCGTTCCAGGGCCTCGACGCCGTTGCCGGCGAACACGAACGTATACTGGCCGGCACGGATGTTGCGGCGCATGCGTTGCAGCACCAGCGGTTCGACGTCCGGCTCGTCGTCGACCACCAGAATCTTGTGAGGATGCTGCACCTGTGTCATCCTCGACGGCCCCGATTCGTTGCGCTCGGCAACTGCGAAGGCCTGCGGGATCAGCCCGCGACCGCGGAGACCGCCTCGGAGCGGGAGGCGTGCACCGGGATGATCCGGTCGAAGCCGCTGATCTCGAATACCTCCCGGATCGAGTTCGAGAGCGAGCACAGCGCGAACTTGGCCTGCTGCCGTTGCAGCTTCCTGGCGATCAGCAGCATTACCCGGAGTCCCGAGCTGCTGATGTAGGAGAGCTGCTCCAGATCCAGAACCACAGCGCGGTCGCCGTCATCGATCACGGTCTCCAGACCGTCCTGGAACTCTTGCGAGTTGCTGCCATCTACCCGCCCAGCGGCGTGCACGATGAGCGTGTCGCCGTCGCGTTCGTTACTGATTTCCACTCGAACTGTCTCCTGTCCCACCTGATGAAGTGGTATCGGCACCGGTCTTGGGGAATCATGAATACCACCCGGCCCACGAATCCCACCCGGTTACGCTACCACGGAATGATGGTATGCACCGTTAAGATAGCACCAAGTCGACTGTTCTGCTACGCTGGAGGCGCAGCGGCAGGATGACCGGCAGCGGCGTCCCGCCGTCAGCATGCCTTGGCCAACCAGCACCCTATCAGCGGTCAGCTCGGCATGGCGCGCATCCGGTTGGCATGCCCCGGCCCGCGGTAGGGCCGGCCGAACGGCATCACGAACGGCTCCTCGAACGGCCGGAACGGCACCATGGCCGCGATCTCCCCGATCCTGGCGAGAATCTCGTCGCCCAGCGGCCCGCGTTCGGCGGCGGCTACGTTGGCCTCTACCTCGGCGACGGAACGGGCGCCGGTCAGGGTGCAGGAGATATCGGGATTGGACAGCACGAACCGGAGCGCCAGCTCGGGCAGGCTGAGCCCCGACTCGTCGACCAGCGCGTAGAGCGCCCGGTACTGCTCCCTGCGCGGCGCCGACAGCCAGCGGGCGCCGTGTTCCACCTCCTCCCGGTACACCTGCGACAGGGCCCCCTGCTGCAGCGGAGATCCCGCCACGATGCCCATCCCCTGCCGCCGCGCCTCCGGCAGCACCGCGAGCGACGCTTCCTGCCACAGCAGGCTGTAGTTGAAGGCGGTCAGCACCACGTCGAATCTCCCGGTGGCGATGAGGTGCGCCATGGTGTATGCGGTGGTGCCGCCGATGCCCGTGAAGCGGATCGCGCCCGCCTGCTTGAGCTCGTCCAGCAGCTCGATCACGGGGCCGAGAAACCGCTCCCAGTCGGTGAACCAGTCGTACTGGCCGGGGCGGTCCGGCTCATGGATCATCAGGATGTCGATGTGATCCAGCTTCAGCAGCCGCAGGCTGTCGTCGACCGAGCGCCGCAGGGCGTCCTTGTCGCGGGCGTCGAAGGGTTGCGGGCGGCCGCCCAGCTTGGTGGACACCACGAAGGGCTGGGCGACGCCCTCCAGCGCCAGACCGAGCACCTCCTCGCTGTCAGCGTAAGAGGGTGCGGTGTCAACGTAGTTGATGCCGAGCTGCAGTGCGCGGCGCACCGCGGCGACACCGTCGGCGCGTGCGGCGGCGCGCTCCGTGATCCAGGCTCCGCCCATGCTGAGCTCGCTCACCTCCAGGCCGGTCCTGCCTAGCTTCCGGTATCGCATGCGTGAACTCCCGCCTCCGGTACGGCCGGCTCAGCGCGCGGCCTTGACGCCGCCGCCGGCGGCGGCACGCTTCACCTCCGCCTCCACGGCGCGCTGGTTGACCATCGTGATGTCGCCCGGCGTCTCCTGCACCAGGATACCGTGGGCCGCGCCCCACTCGACCGCCGTCTGCAACGATTCCCCCTGCAACAGCGCCGCCAGCACCCCGCAGGCGAAGGAGTCGCCGCCGCCGGTGCGATCGGTGATGTGGATGTGCTCGCGCAGCGGCGCGCGGTACCAGGTGTCGGCGGCACAGTCGTACAGCGCCGCCCCCCAGCTGATCTGGTCCGCGTCATGGGCGCCGCGCCACTGGGTGCCGACCAGGCTCAGGTTGGGAAAGTCGCGCGCCACCTGCACGATGGTCTCCCGATACACCCGCAGCCAGTCGTCGAACGTGTCGGCGGCCGGTGCGGCGGTGGCGTAGCCGAAGGCGTCGTAGAGATCGGAGTCGTTGCCCACCAGCATGCTCAGGTAGGGCGCCAGGCGGCGGTTGATGGCACGGGCGCGTTCCTTGTTCGGCTCCACCTTGGAGCGATAGTTGAGGTCCGCGGCGACGAAGCTGCCGTTGGCCTGGGCGCTGCGGGCGGCCGCGATCGCCAGCTCGGCAGTCTCGCCGCCGATCAATGTCAGGATGCCGCCGGTGCTGAAGACCCGGGTCCCTTCCACCGCGAACAGACGCTGCAGATCGAAGTCGCCGGGGCGCATGCGGGCGGCCGGAGCATTGGCGCGGTAGTAGAGGGTCTCCGACGGCAGCACGCCGCGGCCGACCGTGGTCACGCTGATGCCGTTGTGGAGCGTACCCTTCTGGTCGGTGGAATAGGCGCCGCCGTCGTCGTCGGTGTTCCACCACAGGATGTTGCCGACGTCCACCCCGGCCTCGCGCAACTGGTTGCGAATGTTCTCGCCGATGGCATCGTCCACCAGCGCGGTGAGCACGCCGGCGCGGAGACCGAAGGTGTAGGCGGCGCCGCAGGCGACGTTGGTCTCGCCGCCGCCCTGCGACACGCGGATGTTGTCGCGCATGCGCGCGGTGGGCACGTCGCGGGGATCGATGCGCAGCATCACCTCGCCGAGGGAGAGCAGATCGTAACGGCACTCGCCGACGGACTTGAGCGACTGGTACGGAACGGTATCGGGCATCGTCTGTCCTTATCCTGGAAGCATCGCGGAAGCCACACTATCATGGCGGCATTGGCTGCCATTAGTACGCGTGACGACGCGGAATTCAACCCCCACTTTCAGGTCGGCCTGGACGTGGCCGGCCGCCGCTGCCTGGTAATCGGCGGCGGCGCCGAGGCCGGCGACAAGACCGGGCGGCTGCTGGAGGCGCGTGCCGAGGTGCTGGTAGTGGCGCCGGAGTTGAATCGGGAGTTGCGGGAGTGGGCCGCCGCCGGCCGCATCCGCCACCGCCCGCGCCGATACCGGCGCCGGGACCTGCACGGCGCGCATCTGGTCTTGAACACGGTGCGGGCCGATGCCGCCCTGTGCCGGCGGGTGTTCGCCCAGGCACGCCGGCGGCGGATCCCGATCAACACCTTCGACCAGCCGCGCTACTCCACCCTGGCGATGGCCGCCCTGGCCACCTGCGGCCACCTGCGGGTCAGCATCAGCACCAGCAACGCGTCGCCCGCCCTGGCCGGCCGCCTGCGCCGCGACCTGGAGACGATCCTGCGGGCGCCCGCGCCGGCCCCCGCCGGAGGCCCGCCCGCCCGCGGCCCGGCCGCGGGGGCTGCCAGCGGTGCCGGCCAACCGGCCGCGAGCGACGCAACCGGCCCCGGCGCCGCCGCGAGCAAGGGCCCGGCCGGCGGGGCCGTCTCCGAGCTGGAGCAGTTCCTCGACGCTCTGGGACAGGTACGGGCGCTGGCCAGACGGCGGCTGGCCTCCGCGGCCGAGCGCCGCACGCTGCTGCGCGGGCTGGTGGATGAATTCCGGCTCACCGGCACCGTGGAGCTGCCTCCTGCGTGGCGGCGGCGCCTCGCCGCCGTGCGCAGCGAGCTGGAACGCCACCCGAAGCCACCCGAATAGACCGGTATAGCCCGGCGCGGGCGGGCGACGCGCGCCGTCCCCCCGTGCTACGTTCGGTCGCAGGGCCGATGATCGATCTCAACCGGATACGTTCCGACCCCGCCGGCGTGGTCGCCGCCCTGGCCAAGCGGGGCGCGCAGGTGGATTTCGCAGAGTTGCTGAAGTGGGACGAGCAGCGCCGAAGTCTCATCGTAGAGGGAGACGCACTGCGTGCGCGGCGCAACGAGGTGTCGGGGCAGATCGCGCAGTTCAAGGGCCGCGGCGAGCCGGTGCCGGCGCTGATCGCGGAGATGCGCGAGGTGGGCCAGCGCATCAAACAGTTGGACGGCGACCGCGCCGCTATGGAACACTGCATCCAGGACTTCCTGGAGCAGCTCCCCAACCTGCCGGACGCCGACGTGGCCGGCGGCGGCAAGGAGAGCAATACGGTGCTGCGGGTGTGGGGCGAGCCGGCGCGCTACGACTTCACGCCGCGGGACCATCTGTCCCTGGCCGCCGATCTCGGGCTGATCGACTTCGAGCGGGGTGTGAAGATCGCCGGCAACGGCTTCTGGGTCTACCGCGGCGCCGGCGCCCTGCTGGAGTTGGCGCTGATCAACTACTGCATCTCCCGCAACGTGGCGGCCGGCTACGAGCTGCTGCTGCTGCCCCACATCGTGAACTGGGATTGCGGCTACGTCTCGGGCCAGTTTCCCAAGTTCGGCCAGGACGTCTATCGGCTCACCGGCGACGGCACCGGCGAAGCGGCCGCCGCGACCGGCGACCGTGACGGCCACGTGCTGATCCCCACCGCGGAGACCGCGCTCGCGGCCCTGCACAAGGACGAGATCCTCGACGCCGCCACCCTGCCCCGCAAGTACTGCGCCTTCACCCCCTGCTATCGGCGCGAGGCGGGCAGCTACCGCACCCACGACCGCGGCACCATTCGCGGTCACCAGTTTCACAAGGTGGAGCTGTTCCAGTTCGTGGCCCCGGAGCAGTCGGAGGCGGCCCTCGACAGCATGCTGGAGCAGGCCGAGTCGCTGGTGCGCGACCTGGGCCTGCACTACCGAGTGTCGCAGCTCGCCGCGGGAGATTGCAGCGCCGCGGCCGCCAAGACCTTCGACGTGGAGGTGTGGATCCCGAGCATGCAGAGCTACGAGGAGGTGAGCTCGGCCTCCAACACCCGCGAGTACCAGGCGCGCCGCGGCCGGACCCGGCTGCGCGGCCCGGCCGGCACCTCGCTCGTGCACACCCTCAACGCTTCCGGTCTGGCCACCAGCCGCCTGCTGCCGGCCTTGCTGGAGACCTGCCAGCTTGCCGACGGCACGGTGGCGGTCCCCGAGGTGCTGCAGCCCTACACCGGCCTGACCACGCTCGGCGCCGCGCGCTGAGCCGCCGGCCGCGGCTGGCGGACGTGGTGCCGCGGAAGCTGCGCCAGCAGTCCGCGGTTCGCGCGCCGCAGTCTTCATCGACGCGGCTGACGAGTCGATCTTCAACGCCACTCGGGCTGCGCGATGGGTAGATCCATTCGTCGATCCGTCTTATGATACAAATGGTCCGGTAGTATCACTGACATTGGCATGCGCCGACGGGTCGGGTACGCTGAACGCCCGTGGCTGCGCTTCAGCACTATCGGAAGTCCGAGATTTCGAACGAGGGAAGGTACATGT
>JAKZWC010000240.1:0-2554 GCA_047515735.1 Spirochaetales bacterium
ACCAGCCGCTCCACCTGCGCGGCGGTGGCGCCGCAGGCCATGGCCGCGGCGATGTGGAGCAGCTCGGCCAGCGCGGCGGCCACGCGCAGCTTCTCGCGGGCGGCGCCGAGGTCGAGGCCGGTGCGCCAGTTGAGCCAGTGGGCGCAGGAGCGGAAGCCCTCCCAGCCGTACTGCTGATTGAACTGGTGCAGGTAGCACAGCAGCTCGTAGGTGGCGGCGTCGATGCGCGCCGACAGCTCGGCGATGCGGTCACCGAGGCGGTCCAGGTCGGCTGGCTCGGCAGGTTCCCCCAGCGTCGCTACCGCGGCCGGAGGGTGAGCGGCCTGAGCGGTGGCGCCCGCGCCCGCGGGCTGCGCGATCAGCGTCGGCTGGGGACATACCAACGCCGTCGCCTGGGGTGCAAGGATGGTCGGGTCGGGTTCCATGATCGCCTATCGTACACCCGGATTTCGGCCGCCCCCTGACGGCCCGTGGCGGGGCCGGATGCCGATTTGGGGCTTTTCGGGTCAGTTCCTGCGTGGCGGCGGACAGAGCGCGCACCACGCACATTCTGGGACAGAATCCGGCAGGGTCGGGCACGACGCGGAATTAGACCGCCCAGGGCGTGTCAACCCCTGCACCGGCGAAATCAGGAAAAATTCGCGGCTTTTCGGTTTCAGGGAGCAAGGCGGGGCAGGCGCGAGCCGCGCGCTGCTGCGCCTGCGCCGGTCAGGCGCGCTGACCCACCGCGCCCACGCTCCGCGTGGCTGCGCTACCACGATGCGGGCGAGCAGCCGTCAGCGGCAGCAGCGCCGAGCACAGCGAGGCATTCCGTGCCGGGCGCGGTGTGGCAGCGGCGGCTGGCAGGTAACAGGTGGGCACTTCGGGCACTGCCTTCGGCACCGGAGTGATGGCGGACCTGACAGTTGCCGTTGCTCAGTGAGCTCAGCGTGTCTCGCGCCGCACGCAAGGAGCGCGGCGCCGGGTCTGGAGCACAGGCACGCACGGAGTGGGCTGCCGGGCATGGAGCGCAGCGTCCGGCATGGAGCGCGCGGCCGGTGCGCTGGGCCGGAGCCGATGCGGTGGGCCGGCGGTGCGGGCACGATGCGGGCAGGATGGGGGGCGGCAATCAGGAATTTCGGGCGGTGGGGCGCCTTCCGTGCTGGCTGGCAGTTGCGGCGGTCAGCCGGCGTTGCTCCCCGGACCGTAGCTGGTGCCTTGGCGCCGGCGCAGCGCCGCGTAGGGATCGGCGGGCGGCTCGGTGACGCTGACGTAGCGGGACAGGTCGCGCAGCGCGATCACCGTATAGCCGCCGTCGGCGAGCCAGCTCAGGTAGTCGCGGAAGGTCTGCGGCTCGGTGGAAACCCACGGATGGCGCGGGTTGGGCACGCCGTGAAAGGTGATCACCGCGGCGCAGCCGCCGTGCGCCTGCTGCGCGGCCCAGGTCAGGGCGGCCAGGTCCGCGTCGGGACCGAAGGCGGCGGTCGAGGGCACCAGCAGCGGGTGGTCGAGGCGCGGGTCGTACGCCGGCGCGCAGCCGCCGGTGTGATAGCCGTCCGGCGGCGTGGGCTCGCAGCCGCAACGCGCCCAGGCGAAGCCGTGTTCGGCCAGCACCGCCACCGCCTTGGCGTCGGTATGGTATCCGGGATAGCAGAACGTCTGCGGGCGCGCGATGCCGAACTCCGCGCAGCGGCGGTCGATGTGCTCCAGCTCCGCCGTCAACTGAGCGGGCGCGAGGGTGCTCACGTCGGAATGGCTGCGGGTGTGGTGGCCGATTTCGAAGCCGCGCTCGTGCAGGTCGCGGATCTCCTCCCAGGTGAGGTAGTACTCCTTGTCCTCGAAGCCCAAACCCTCGGTGATGTAGAACGTCCCCCCGAAGCCGTAACGCTCCAGCAGCGGAGCGACGAATTCACCGTTCGAACGCTTGCCGTCGTCGAAGGTGAACACCACCAGGCGGTCCGGAATCGCGGCCTTCATGGCGCGATTATCCCACGACTTTGGGGCGCCTGCCAGTTCGGGCCCTCAGCAGACACGGCAGACTGGCAAGGTTGACAGGCCGCGGCGGCGTTCGTACGGTCGCAGGTAGCCATGCCGATTACCGCACCCGCCGAGCGCGAGCAGTTGATCCGGGACGGATTCTGCGTGTTCGAACAGGTGCTGGATCCCGAGACGGTGGCCCGCCTGAACGCCATGAGCGAGTGGACTATCGCCCAGGAGGATCCCGCTCACTTCGTCGAGAACCGGGCACGGGGCTGTATCATTCCCTACTGGAAGTTCCCGCATCCCGGGTTCACCGAGCTTCTGTGCCATCCGGCCGCGCTGGGGGTGTTGGCCAGGCTTGGGTTCGATCGGCCCAGGGTGTGGAGCGGCTTCGTGATCAGCAAGCCTCCGCACAGCCCGCCGCTGCATTGGCATCAGGACGGAACGGTGTGGGACCATCCCATCAGCTATACCGATCAGCCACAGCAGTTTTTCCTGATGTACTACCTGGTCGACACCAGCCGCGACAACGGCTGCCTGCGGCTGATTCCCGGCTCGCACCGGAAGCGGCACGCGCTGCACGATGCAGACCCTC
>JAKZWC010000241.1:0-9373 GCA_047515735.1 Spirochaetales bacterium
TCGACCGCCATGGCCAGCACGTATCTCGAGGTGGGATCGAACTGCAGCTTGTCGTAGTAGCCGAACCAGTGGTAGCCGGGCCCCCTGGTAATGGCCCGCATGGGGACATGTGCCTGCAAGTCGCTCATCGCGGCGATTCTATGAGCTTGTCTGGCTGCCGACAAGCTAATGAGAGTTCTGATCGAGAGGGTGGCGCGTGTATCATCTGGCAGCGTGACGAGCCGGCGGCATGTGACATGGACGTGACCCGTAGCGAAGGGACACCGGTTGCCCGCAATACCGCAAGCCTGGCCTGGTCGGAGTTCTGCGTCGGCCTGGCGCTGCCGGTGATTACCGCGGACGCGGCATTTCTGCCGCTGCTGCTGCGCGCTGTCGGCGGCACCACCTTCGACGTAGGCCTGATGGCGGCAATCTTCTGGGCCGCGCTGGCGTTCCTGCCGCTGGTGTCCGCGTACTTCACCCGGCGTGCGACCGACAAGCGCACCATCGCCATCGTCACCAATGCCACACTCGCGCTGCCGCCGCTGGTGTTCGGCGGGGCGTTGCTGCTGCTCGGGCCACGCTTCCTGTCGGTGGCCGCGTTGATCGTCACCTACGCCTTCCTGGCCGCGGCATTCGGCATTTCCGCGCCGCTGTGGCGGGAGTACGTCACGCGCATGTTTCCGCCGCAGCGGGTCTTCGCCGGTCTGTCGGTGATGTTCGCACTGCAGACCGTGGCCCGGATTCTCAGCGGGCTGCTCGCCGCCGCACTGGTGCACCGGTTCGTGTTCGCGCCGGCGATGGTGGGTCTGCTGTTCGTCGGCACCGGCGTCCTGCTCGCGGCCTCCGCGCTGATGTTGGCGCTGACCCGCGAGCTGGCGCCGGCCGCGCCCGCGTCCGACATCGCGGGAGCCGGTGCCCGCTTCACGGATGTCGTCGCGACGGCGTTGCGGAACCGTTCGTTCCTGTTGTACATGGCCAACGACATCGAGTTCTACGCGAGTTCGGCGGTAACGGCGTTCTACGCGGTCTACGCCACCGAGCACCTCGGTGTCGCGACGGCGGCGGCCACCGCCTTCGTCGTCGCCACGCATGCCGGCTCGACGGCGGCGTACCTGTTCCTCGGTCGCTCGCGGCTGTTCACCCTGCGCCAACGCCTGATTCTCGGGAAGTGCTTCTCGGTGGCGGGTGTGCTGCTGGTGTTGGCCGTTCCGGCTTCAGCCGCCCCGGCACCGTGGGCGTTCTTCGCTGCCAGCGCATTGATCGGCATCGGCCGGGCCAGCCGCCAGCTTGCGTTCATGCCGACGGTCAAGCTGCTCTCGCGCCGCGCGGACGCCACCGCCTACTACGCCCTGGCCCAACTCCTGACCATGCCGTTCAGCGTCGGCCTGCCGCTGCTCGCGGGACAGGCGCTGCAACTCCTGGCCGCCCTTGGCGGCGATGGGTACCGGCTGGTGTTCGGTGGGCTGGCGGCACTGATGGCGGCGAGCATGTTCGTCCTGCTCCGCATCGACCTGTCCGAGCCGGCCGCCACCGGTCAGGCGTAGTGGCGAGCGCTCAGCCATCCGGCGATGAACGCCGCTTGGCGGGCCTGCACGTGGGGATGAAAGTGAACATGGTCTGCGTACAGGTCCGGCCCCAGGGTGTGCGTAAAGCCGTACAGATCGATGGACGGAACGCCGCGGCTGCGCATCACGGAGTCGGCTGTCGCGTTGTAGGCGCGGCAGTCGGCGGCGAAGCGCTGCATGCCGCCGATGCGCGTGTTGTGCACCGTCTCGTCGCACGGCGTGGTACGGATCCAGCAGAAGGTTCCGCACAATCCTCTTGCCGCGACCACGATCTGCTCCAGATTGGCGCGGTAGGAGTCCTCATCGACCTGCTTTACACCGCTGGCCGGATCGGTACGGATGTCGTGCAGACCGCAGTTGACGAGCAGATAGTCGGTGGCCGGTATCTCGCCGTGGACGGCGTTGGATGCGACGTACTTCAGAACCTGGGATGAATCGCCACCGTTCGCACTGCCGGGAGCTACTCCGAGCGTCCTCATGACATCCTCCGCGCCCAGCTTTCCGCGCGTAGCGAAAGAACGGCGCCAGGTACCGCTCCAGATACGGCCCATAGCCCAGCGAGATGCTGTCTCCAATCACAAACACGAGAGGTCGGGCGTGTGTGGCAGCGTCCATGAACTACTCTCCCATCGCCCTGGATGGCATTGCCGACGACACATTGTCGAATCGGCTACGCTCCGTGGCCGGATCGCCGCGAGCGGAGCGGTCGCCTGGCACCCCGTGATCTACACTAGGCCCTTCGACTCGGCCGGCATGCGGCGCTTGCGGCGCATCGCCGCGTGGGCCGTCTCCGAGCCGTCATGGAAGGTGCCGAACAAGCGGTCGAAGGGGAGCGGGGAGGTGCCGTAGTTGCACTCGAAGTAGCGGTGGTGCAGGTAGTGGAAGAAGGAATCGATGGACAGCCGGGTGTCGCGTTCCTTGTTGAGCACCACCTGGTCGAAGCCGGTGTGGCCGAGGGCCGGGTTCAGGCCGGCCCGCTGCATCAGGTAGAACAGGTGGATCGGGTGAGAGGGCAGGATGAACAGGAGGATCCAGCGGCTGAAATAGAGCACGTGCTCCAGGGGGTGCATCGACAGGCCCGACCACGGTCCGACGTTGACGTTGCGGTGGTGCAGGAAGTGGCAGGCACGGTACAGCGGCTTCCAGTGAGTGAAGCGGTGCACCCAGTAGAAGTGGAAGTCGCTCCACGGCGCCAGCAGCACCAGCAGCGCCACGAACCACACCGGGTTGGAGCGGAACTCGATGAACGGCAGCCAGCCGTTGCCGTACGCCCACAGCATCAGCGCCTCGTAGATGGTCCAGATGCCGGCCCCGCTGACCAGGCTCCAGAACATGTTGTCCCGCACCTGGTTGCCGAACAGGAACGCCTTGCTCCCGGTGCTCGGCCAGCGGCTGTTGTACTTGAAACGCGTGCCCTGGGCGCGTGACCAATACAGGCGCAGGTGCCAGCTTCCCGCAATGATCAGCAGGAAGACGACGTTACGCGCGTACATGGGCAGAATCCAGTCAGGGTGCAACTGGGCAAAGCGGCTCGGGTCGTCGGCGCCGGGCTGGAGGAACAGCCAAGTGACCGCCGCCAGTCCGCCGTAGAAGGCCAGCCCGAACGGCCACAGGAATCCGGGCACCCCGAACAGGAACTTCAACGCCGCCTTGGGCCGCGGCGGCCACGTGAACAGCACTGCCCTGGGCCGCAGGGTGCGCGGCACCCACTCCCCGCGCGCGTCGCGCGTGGCGTTGCCGTCGTTGACCTGAATCGTGTCCGCCATAACGGTCAGACTGCTGACCTGCGCCCGCCGCGTCAAGCGGTAAAGAGCCTCAGTGCATGGCTGGCCGCGACTGTCGAGAGAGCTGCCCGGCGTTGACCGTGCGTTGCACCAGAGGTAGCCTGCAAGCGTGGCAGTGGTCGGTCAGCAGTTCGACGTTGCGCCGTCGCCGGCAAAGGCGGGGCTGGTCTTGCGCTTGCGCCCGGCGATCGACCTGACGGGAGAGCGTACGCAACGCTCGCCTGATTGCCGAGATGTTGCGTTGGGCGGACGAGGACAGCTCCGGAGTAGCGTTCGATTCATTCGCCGGCTTCGAGCTTCCCAACGGCGCCGATTTGGGAATCGCCGCTCGATGCATGATCGGACGCGGTAGCGTGACGGCGGCACCGAAGGCGGCGCGCCACCGGCCGCCGCCCTATCTGGAGAGTATCAGGCGTTACAACGCGGGTGAGCACTGGCATGCCCACGAAGTGCTGGAGGATCTGTGGCGCGCCACCAGTGATCCGGAGCGGAGCCGCTTCTACCAGGGCATTATCCAGTTGGCCGCGGCCTTCGTGCACGCCGAGCGCGGCAACATGCGTGGGGTACAGCGCCTGCTGGCGAAGGCCGCCGCCAAGCTGGACGCGGTTTCCTCACCCTACCTGGGGATCGATGTCGCGGGCTTGCTGCGTGCCATGGCAGCCGCCGGTCGCGAGGCAAGGGCCGCGGAGGCGGATCCGCAGCGCTCGTTCGACTGGCGTTGCAAGCCGCGGTTGTCCCTGATGGCGGAGTAACGGATGGACTCGCCGGAGGTACCCGAACCGACTCTCGCCGACGTGCAGGCGGCCGCATTGCGCATTGCGCCCTACGTTCACCGCACGCCGGTGTTCACCAGCTCGCATCTGGATGAGGTGAGCGGTGCGCGGCTGTTCTTCAAGTGCGAGAACCTGCAGAAGGTGGGCGCGTTCAAGATGCGCGGCGCCACCAACTTCGTGCTGCAGCTCTCCTCTGCCCAGGCCGCCCGCGGCGTCGTGACCCACTCCTCGGGCAACCACGGCCAGGCGGTCGCGGCGGCGGCGGGCGTCCGCGGGGTGGCGGCCACCGTGGTGATGCCACGCAGCTCGGCGGCGGTCAAGCGGGCGGCGGTGGCCGGCTACGGGGCGCGGGTGGTGCCGTGTGCCGACGGCGACCAGGCGCGCGCCGCCGCGGCCCAACGGATAGTGGAGCAGGAAGGCGCCACCCTCATCCACCCCTACGGGCATCCCCACATCGTCGCTGGCCAGGGCACCCTCGCCCTGGAGTTGCTCGAGCAGGTCACCGGCCTGGACGCGGTGGTCGCGCCGGTGGGCGGTGGCGGCTGCCTGAGCGGGATCGGCGTGGCGGTCCGCGGGCTGCGTCCCCAGGCCGCGGTGTTCGGCGCCGAGCCCGAACGCGCGGACGATGCGGCGCGCTCGCTGGCGGCGGGCCGCATCTTGCCGAGCGAGCAGCCGGATACGGTGGCCGACGGACTGCGCACCTCCCTGGCGCCGCTCACCTTCACGCTGCTGCGCAACCATGGCGTGCGGATTCTGACCGTCTCCGAGGAGCAGATAGTCGCCGCCATGCGCAGCATCTGGATGCGCATGAAGCTGGTGGTCGAGCCGTCCGCGGCGGTCTCTCTGGCGGCGGTGTGCGCGCACGCCGCGCAGTTTCGCGGCCGGCGCGTGGGCGTGGTGCTGACCGGCGGCAACGTCGACCTGGAACGCCTGCCGTGGAACGCCGCCTGAGCCATCCGTCCGTGCGCCAGGGTCTGTCGCAATCCGACAGCCTCCGGCGCCCGTCAGCGCAGCACCTCGCTGATCGCTTCCTGGGCCGCGAAGTTGCTTCCCCGTGCCTGCACGTAGACCTGGAACGGATTGCCCTGCTTCACCCGCAGGCCGGCTACTTCGTAGGTGAAGCTCTCTTCCGGAACCAGGCCGAACCGCTCGCTCTGAATCTGATCCCAGGCCAGATCGGTGCCCGGTTGGCGCAGTGCGACGTACACGGTGGCACCGCGTGCCGTATGAGAACCCAGGTTCGTCACCAACACCGTCACGCCCACGGCAGTGGTGTCGACGGTGATTTGACGGTATCTCGCGATGAATTCCACCAGCAGCACCGGACGCTCGATGATCGGCTTGATGATCGCCACAGCGCCCTGAACGCTCGGTGGCACCACGCCGACGTCCCAATCGTCGCCGGTAGTCTCCAAGTAGCAGTAGCGTCGCCCATGGTGCCGGTAGCGGGGTTGTCCGGTCTCCGCCCGGCACTCGAAGCCGACGGCCATGTGTCCCGGAAAGAGGAGCAATGCGACATCGTAGCGCAGCTCGTGGAGCATCGCGGAAGCGAGTATCGAAGTGTCCTCGCAGTCGCCGCCGTTGTCGTAGAGGGTCTCGTAGGGGAATCTGGGGTACTCGTCGAACCCGGTCGTCAAATCGTCCGACGTGTACGGAAGATTCTGTACGAAGGAAACGATGAAGTACGGGATTTCGGCGTCGCTCAGCCCGGACGCCGTACCGTAATCGGCAAGCTTCCTGGTGATTTCCTGAATGAACGGCTTGCTGTGAAAATCGGAAGCGAACAGGTCGTAGTCGCGCGTGCGCTCGCGTTGCCGGAACAGTTCGTAGGTATCGGGATGCAGATCGAACGCCAGGTTGAAGCTTCGCCCTGCATACTGCCAGACGAAGTCGCGGGTGAATCCGCGCCCGTCGCCGTTGCTGCTCGGAACCGTGGAGCAAGCTGACAGGATGATCGACAGCACCGCCAGCGCGGCGACGCAGGCATGCCGCGGCGCGGGAGCAGCTCCGGTATCCACGTCGCAACCCTACCACGAACATCCGCGGCCGGAGCCGGCCGTCCGCGTTGCATGGGGGCGTGAGTCCTGGCTGCCGGTGGCGCGGGCGGGAGGTCGCGTCCCGCCGGAAACGGCGAAACGGCGCCGGTGGTTGCCTCCGAGGGCGCTGCGCGTTAGCCTGTAGCGAACGCCGTGAGTACCATCATACGCCCTACACCGGAGCCGTCGGCAGCCGCTGCCAGCAGCTCCCGCGAGGCGGTCCAGAACGTGGCCGACTTCCTCGCGGACTTGGCACCGCGGGTGACGGGGGAACTGCGTACCGACACCTACAGCCGGCTCCTGTACAGCACCGACGCCAGCATCTATCAGGTGATGCCGCATGCCGTCTTCATCCCGCGCAACGTGGAGGACGTGCATGCCGCGGTCACTCTGGCGGCCGAGCGTGCCATCCCCATCGTGCCGCGTACCGCCGGCTCCAGCCTGGCGGGCCAGGCGATCGGGGAAGCGCTGATCATCGACTTCTCGCGCCACCTGGACGCCATCGTGGAACTCAACACCGAGGAGAGCTGGGTACGGGTGCAACCCGGTATCGTGCTGGATGAGCTCAACCTCTACCTGAAGCCGCACGGGCTGCAGTTCGGTCCCGATCCGGCCAGCAGCAACCGCGCCGCCATGGGCGGCATCGTCGCCAACAATTCGACCGGCTCGCACTCCATCCTCTACGGCATGACCGCCGACCACGTGCTGGAGCTTGAGACGTTCCTCAGCGACGGCACTCCCGCCCATCTGGGACCGCTGGCGGATGACGTTCTGGGACAGTACCAGCGGCGTCCCGGCCTGGAGGGCCGCCTGTACCGCGGGGTCGCCGAGCTGGCACGCGACAACGTGGACACCATTGTCGCCGGCACGCCCAGGCATTGGCGGCGCTGCGGTGGCTACAACCTGGACCGCTTCGTCGACGGCGCTTCGTTCCGCTATCCGCGCGACCCGCGCTTCAACCTCGCCAAGCTGATCTCCGGCTCGGAAGGCACCCTGGCGGTGATGACCGAGCTGAAGCTGGGGGTGGTGGATCTGCCGGCGCGCACCGGACTTGCGGTGGTGCACTTCGACAGCATGTACGAAGCGCTGTCATCCGTGCCGACGATGCTGGAGACCCGGCCGAGCGCCATCGAGCTGCTCGACAATCTGGGCCTGACCCTGTGCCGCGCGGTGCCGCAATACGCGCGCCTGCTGTCCACCTTCGTCGACGGCGAGCCCGACTGCGTGCTGATTACCGAGTTTCGCGGCGAGACCGACGCCGAGCTGCGTGCCCGCGTGGACGGGCTGCAGCAGCACCTGGCCCGTCAGGGCGTCAAGACGCGCACCGTGGCGGCCATCGACCCGGCGCTGCAGAGCAACGTCTGGACGGTACGCAAGGTGGGGCTGGGGCTGATGATGAGCATCAAGGGCGACTACAAGCCGATCCCGTTCATCGAAGACGCCGCCGTGCCGCCGCAGCACCTGGCCGACTACGTCACCGAGATCCAGCGCTTCTGCGGCAGCATCGGCGTCGAGCGGGTGGCCATGTACGCCCATGCCAGCGCCGGCTGCCTGCACATCCGGCCGCTGATCAACGCCAAGCTGGCGGCCGACGTGGAGAGAATGCCGCAGATCTCGTCGTTCGCGGTGGAACTGCTCGGCCGCTACGGCGGCGCCTGGTCCAGCGAGCACGGCGACGGCCGCGCCCGGAGCTGGCTCAACGAGCAGTTCTTCGGTCGCGAGCTGTACCAGCTCTACCGCCAGGTGAAGGGGCTGTTCGACCCTGCCGGCATCTTCAACCCGGGACAGGTGGTTGACGCACCGCCGATGACCCAGGATCTGCGCTACGGCGCCGACTATCGCGCGCTGCAGCAGCCGGAGCACCTCGACTTCAGCAGCGACCAGGGCTTCGACCGCGCGGTGGAGATGTGCAACGGCGCCGGCATCTGCCGCAAGAAGACCGAGGGCACCATGTGCCCCAGCTTCATGGTGACGCGCGAGGAGGAGCACAGCACGCGCGGCCGGGCCAACCTGCTGCGCGCCGCCATGAGCGGCCAACTGCCGGCGGAGGAGTTGACCGGCGAGCGGCTGTACGCGGCCATGGACCTGTGTATCGAGTGCAAGGCGTGCAAGGCCGAGTGCCCCTCGTCGGTGGACATGGCCAAGATCAAGTTCGAGTACCTGGCGCGCTACTACGAGGCCAACCCGGTGCCGCGCCGGGTGCGCCTCTTCGCCGATATCGCCCGCGCCAGCCGCGCCAGCAGCGGCTGGCGGGCGCCGCTGGTCAACGCCCTGCTCGGCGCGGCCCCGGTCCGCTGGCTGCTGGAGCGGGCACTGTGAATAAGCCGGCAGCGCACCCTGCCGCGCTTCGCCGCGCGCCCCTTTACGCAGTGGTTCGCCAACCGCGCGCGGGAAGCGACCGGCCCGGTGGCGAGTGCCGGACCAGCGCCGCCGGCCGCGGCCAACGGCCACGCGATCTCCCCGGCGACCCGCGCCGCCGCCAACGGCAGCCGGCCGGACGCCACCGGCAGCACCCCGCGCAGCGTGGTGCTGTTCAACGACACTTTCAATACCTACAACGATCCGGAGGTGGCGATCGCTGCCACCGAGGTGCTGGAGGCCGCCGGTTACCGCGTGGTGCTGCCCGGCCACTGGTGCTGCGGGCGGCCGATGGTGTCCAAGGGCCTGGTGGAGCAGGCCCGCGCCGCGGCCCGCACTACCGTGGACAAGCTGTATCCGCTGGTCGCTCAGGGGATGCCGGTGATCGGCCTGGAGCCGAGCTGCATTCTCACCCTGCGCGATGAATACCTGTCCCTGTTGCCGGGCGACGAGCGCGTGCAGCAGGTGGCGGACGCCACCGTGACCTTCGAGGAGTTCGTCGCCGCGGAGGCGGAGGCGGGCCGCTTCGCGCTGCAGTTCCGCCCGGCCGCCGGACGCGTGCTGTTGCACGGCCATTGCCACCAGAAGGCCCTGGTCGGCACCGGACCGAGCCATCGGATACTGGAATTGGCCGGCTTCACCGTGGAGGAGGTCGATTCGGGCTGCTGCGGCATGGCCGGCTCGTTCGGCTACGAGGCGGAGCACCTGGAGGTGTCGCTGGCGATGGCCGAGCGCCGCCTGCTGCCCGCCGTGCGCGCCGCCGACCAGAGCACCGTGATCGCCGCCGCCGGCACCAGTTGCCGGCATCAGATCGCCCACGGCTGCACCCGCGAGGCGCTGCACCCGGCCCAGATCCTGCGGGCCGCGCTCGCCGC
>JAKZWC010000242.1:0-4831 GCA_047515735.1 Spirochaetales bacterium
CGTCGGAGAACGGCAGCAGGTCCTCCAGCGAGCCGCCGCCGCGGGTGACGATGATCACGTCGCCGAGACGCCAGCGATCGGCGGTACGCACGGCGCGGGCGACACGCGCGGCAGCGTCGGGGCCTTGCACCGGCGTTGGCAGAATCACCACGTCGACGCCGGAATTGCGGCGCCCCAACACGCGCAACAGATCGCGCACCGCAGCACCGGTGGGCGAGGTAACCACCGCCACCCGGCGCGGCAGCAGCGGCAGCAGTCGTTTGCGCGCGCTGTCGAACAGGCCCTCCGCGGCCAGAGCGCGCTTGCGCTCCTCCAGGATCGCCAGCAGGTCTCCCTCACCCGCGCGTTCGATGGTCTCCGCGATGAGCTGGTAGCTCCCGCGAGGGCCGTACACGGATATGGCCCCCCGGATCCGCACCAGCATGCCGTCGGCCGGGATGAATGTGAGAAGGTAATGGCGATTCTTGAACAGCGCCACTCCCAGGGTCGCCTCCCGGTCCACCAGGTTGAAGTAGTAGTGACCGGTGCTGGAGGGCCGAAATCCACTCACTTCACCTTCCACGACCACGCTGGGGAACTGTCCCTCGAGCAGGCCGCGAATGCGGCGCGTAAGCTCGGAGACGGTGAACGCCTGCCGTTCGCCCCCGGCCGCGGACTGCCTGAGCCGGTAGTTGGGCGCGGCAAGCGGGCTCTGTGGCCATGACCTCACGCGCCCGAGCATAGCCCCGGCCCCGGCTCGATACAAGCGCCGGCGGAGGGCGCGTCATTCAGGGGGAACCGTAAACCGGACGATAATCACGGTGATGGACAAGCCGGTAACGACGGGTCTTGACGCGTGATGCGGCGGGCGTGGTGCACAGCAGGGCTGATGACACTCCTGGGCATGATGGCAGCCGGTACCGAAGCCGTGGCGGCGCCCGGCGCCATCTCGCAGGAAGAGCACGTGGATCTGCTCGAACTGGCACAGGAGGTGGGGGCCGTGTTGGAGTGGAACCCGATGCGGCAGCTGGGGGTATTGGCTTCCGACCACCACCAGGTGGCGCTGCGGGTGGGCACGCCGTGGGTGCTGGTCGATCGGGCCAAGCCGCTGTTCGTCGGTGACATCGTGCGCAGTGCCGGCGCGGTGCTGCTGACGGCCCCCGGTGCGGCCCAGTTGCGCCGGCTGCTGAGCGGCGCCGCCGCCGCTCCGGTCCATCGCATTGGCGCCATCCTGATCGACCCCGGACACGGCGGAAAGGATCCCGGCGCCAGCGACACCCATAACTTCGGGGATCGCACCGTGACGCTCCGGGAGAAGGAGATCGTGCTGGAGACCAGCCTGGCGCTGCACCGGCTGCTCAGCGCACGCTACGCGGAAAAGCGCGTGGTACTCACCCGCAGCGACGACCGCTACCTGACCCTGGAACAGCGCACCGAAATGGCAAACGGTCTGCTCAGCGAGACCGGGGCGGCGGTCATCTTCATCGCCGTTCATGCCAATGCCTCGCTCAGTAAAGTCGCGCGCGGCTTCGAGGTGTGGTATCTGCCCGAGAACTATCGGCGCGACGTGATTCTCCCCGACAGTTCAGCGGCCAAGTCTCCCAAGCTGGCTCCGATCCTGAATACCGTGCAGGAAGAAGAGTTCTCCCGCGACTCGCAACTCCTGGCGCAGACCATCGTCGACCACTTCCAGCATCGGGTCGGCGACCGCAGCATCAACCGCGGCGTGCGCGAGGAGTCGTGGTTCGTGGTCCGCAACGCCAAGATGCCCGCGGTGTTGATCGAGCTCGGCTTTGCCACCAACAGGCGGGAGGCGGCGCTGCTGGCGGACCCGGACTACTTGCACACGCTCGCCGAGGCCATCTACAGTGCGGTTACGGCGTTCGTGACCATGTTCGAGGAGAGCGACTCTGGATGAGCGGCGGCAAGCGGAGCACCCCCGCCTCGTTAGCCCCCGTTGCGGCCGCGCTGTGGGTGGCGATGCTCGGATACAGCGTGTTCATGGTGCAGCCGTCCACCACCGGAACAGAGCGCCGCGTCCTGTTCTTCCCCGAGCTGTCCGGAACCGGCGGACCGTTGCGGTTGATGGGCAAGGTGCGTTACCTGCCGTACCGTGCCGATGCCGGCGCCGACCTGCGCCTGCTGGTGGAAGAGACCATCCTGGGGCCGGCGGATCACCGGGCTCACCGTCTCCTGCCGCGTGCAGTGGAAGTGATTTCGGCCCATGTCCACGCCGGCACGGCGTACCTGAACCTGTCGCGGCACGTTTGGTTCGCACCGACACCGATCCCGAGCAGCGGTGGCGAACGGATGCAGGCGTTGGCCGCTGCCATTCGCTTCAACTTTCCCCGCTTGCGCGAAGTGCGTATGCTCATTGAGGGTCAGGAGCCGCGTTCTGCCGTGGCTGCCGAAGGAGGAACTGATGGCTGAGCCACTGGATGCTCAACAACTGCGCGCCGCGCTGGCGGATCTGCCGGGGTGGGAGGCGGATGGCGACACTATCACCAAGACGTACACGTTTTCCAACTTTCGGGAGGCGGTCTCCTTCATCGTGCGGATCGCCTTCGCCGCCGAGGCGGCGAACCATCATCCCGAGTTGTGGAACGTCTACAGCCGGGTACGCGTTACCCTGGCCACCCACGATGCGGGCAACCGGGTGACCGCCAAGGATGTCGCCCTGGCGCAGGAAATCGAGCACATCTCCTGGGTGTAGCAGCACCTGGGCGCTCCGGCGGCGCCGGTGCGCGGGAGTCCGGGGAGAGATGCCCGGGCGTTCAGCCGGAGGCGCCGCGGAGCACCCGGCCCAGGGTCAGTCCCTGCACCAGAATCGAGAACACGACCACGACGTAGGTCATCAGCAACCACAGGGCGCGTTCCTCGCCGCTGGGCAGGGAAAGGGCGAGCGCCACGGAAATGCCGCCGCGCAGGCCGGCCCAGGTGATGATGCGCACGGCACGCCGGCTGAAGGTGTGCCCGGTGAGTCGCAGGAGCGTGACCGGCAGCCCGATACCCAGCCAGCGGCTGGCCAGCACCACCGGCACCGCCAGCACGGCGGCCGCCAGGCCGGCAACCGACCACGTGCCCGGCAGCGGCAGCAGCAGCAGCTCGAGCCCGATGAGCAGGAACAGCACCGCGTTCAGGATCTCGTCCACCAGTTCCCAGAAGGTGTCGAGATGCTCGCGGGTGCTGGCCGACATGGCCAGGTGGCGGCCGTGGTTGCCGATCAGCAGGCCGATCACCACCATCGCCAGCGGCGCCGACAGGTGCAGCGCGGCGGCCAGCGCGTAGCCCCCTGCCGCCAGCGCGAGGGTGATCAGGATCTCCAGCCGATGATCGTCCAGCGTGCGCAGCACTAGGTAGCCCAGCCCTCCGGCAGCGAGACCGAACGCCAGGCCGCCGCCCGCTTCGCGCAGCAGGAACAGCGCCACGCCGCCGATCCCGGTGGCGCCGGCATGCGCGGCAGCCGTGTCCGTATGCCCCGCTGACAGCGCCAGCAGGGTAAGGAAGATCACCACGCCGAGGCCGTCGTTGAACAGCGATTCGCCGATCACCTTGGCTTGCAGGCTGCGCGGCGCCCCCGCGCGCCGCATCACCCCGAGCACGGCGACCGGATCGGTGGGCGATATCAACGCCCCGAACAGCAGGCAATGCAGGTAGCTGAGCGGCAGGCCCAGTGCCCGCAGCAGGTAGAACGTCGCCGTTCCCACCATCAGGGTGGACACCAGCAGCGACACGGTGGCGAACGAGGCGATCGTCAGGCGGCGCTCCAGGAGGTCGTCCAGGTTGACGTGCAGCGCGCCGGCGAACAGCAGGAATCCGAGCAGCACGTCGAGCACCAGATGGCGCAGGTCCAGCCGCTGCAGCAGTTCGCGCAGCGCATCCACGACGCCGCTGGAGGTGAGTGCGCCGAAGATCAGCAGCAGCAGCGAGGTGAGCAGCGCAACGCACATCACACCGATGGTCTGCGGCAGGCGCAGCAGGCGGTGGTTGAGGTAACCGAACAGCGCCGCCAGCGAGACCAGCAGCGCCGCCAGTTGGAAATCGCTCATGGTGCGCCGGGATTCTAAAGCAGATCGGGACGCCGTTCGCGCAGCGCGTCGACGGCCTCGCGTACCAGTTGGGTACGGCCCTTGCGGGTCACCAGCACCGCTCCGTTCTGCACCACCACGATGAGGTCGTCGACCCCCGCCAGCGCCACCGGCAGGTCGCTGAACACGGAGTTGCCGTGCGCTTCGGCGGCGGCAACCGGCACGTCGCCGGCGGCGGTCCGCGCCAGCTCGTCCCAGCTTCCGACGTCGCTCCACCGAAACGAGGCCCGTACCGCCGCTACGCGGCTGCTCCGCTCCATCAGCGCGTAGTCGATGGAGATGGCCTGGAGATCCTGGTAGGCGGCGCGCAGCTCGGGAGTGGGCGACACGATCGCCGGGCCCCGGTGGGCGGCGGGCACCGGCACTTCAGCGCGCGCCAACGGGGTCGCGATTTCCGGCGCGTAGCGGTGCAGCTCGGAGTCCAGCAGCTCGAGCGGGAACAGGAACATGCCGGCGTTCCACAGGAACCCTCCGGCGGCGAGAAACCGGCTGGCGGTCTCGCGGTCGGGTTTCTCACGGAACGCAGTGACCCGAAAGCCGTCGCCGAGTGCGTCGCCCAACTCCAGATAACCGTAACCGGTCTCCGGCCGCGTCGGCTGGATCCCGAAGGTCGTCAGCCAGCCCCGCTGCGCCAGCCGCTGGCCCGCGCGCACGTCGCTGACAAAGGCCTCCTCCGGCTCGATGGCATGGTCCGAGGACAGCACCAGCAGAGCCACGTCGTCGTCGGAGCCGCACACCTGGCCCGCGAAGTGCGCGCCCAGGGC
>JAKZWC010000243.1:0-8619 GCA_047515735.1 Spirochaetales bacterium
CCTCGGCAGACCCCGGCGGGCCGCCGCGCGGTGCGCCGCCGGTGACGCGAAGCTGCTCGCAGAGCTGCGCGGCGGCTCGCAGGCGCCGCACCTGGATACGCAGCTCTATCGCGTCGCCGCTCTCCTGGTCCGCCGGATCGAGGTGGTCCAGCGCCGCCACCACCGCGGTCGAGATCCGCACCAGCGCGACCGCGACGGCCGCCAGCAGTTCCAACAGCTCGTCCTTGTACGGACCATCCAGGACCACGGCCGGCGCACCGGCGAGCAGGACGCCGGCGGCTCGCTCCAGGCGCTGCGCCAGGCGCCGCAGCCGCTCCACCTCGGTGACTACTCCTTGCACCTCCTGTCCGGCCCTGACGAACCAGTCGGCGCGACGCGGGATCAGCCCCTGGAAGCGGCCGCGCCGCGGGCTCGCCAGGCGCGCGGCAAGACGCTCGAGGCCGGACCGGGAGATGCGTCCCGAGAAGAATGACTGGGCGCTGCTCTCGATGGCGTGGGCCTCGTCCAGCACGATGCGGGCAAAGCCCGGCAGCACGGCGGCGCTCTGCAGTGCTCCCCTGCCTCCGGCGCCGGCGAGGCGCGCCGCCAGGTCGGCGAACAGCAAGTGGTGGTTGACGACCAGCAGGCGGGCGGCGGCGGCCTCGCGGCGCGCGCGCAGCACGAAACAGGCCTCGCGATCGGGACAGCGCAGGGCGCTGCAGGCGTCACCCTCGGAGCACACCAGGTCCCAGGCCGCCGTGGCGGCGGTGAACTGAAGGTCGCTGCGGCTGCCGGTGGGACTGGCCAGGGACCAGTCGTAGAGTGCGCGCACCTCCGCCGCCGTGGACTCGTCCAGCGCCTCATCGGCTCCCGCCACAGTCGCACTCGCCATCCCCTGTGCCTCCGCGTAGGCGTCACGCAGGCGGCGCAGGCACAGGTAGTTGCCGCGGCCCATTACCAGGCAGCTCTTTACCTCGGTGCCCAGGATGCGTTGCACCAATGGCAGGTCCTGAGTCAGCAACTGCTGTTGCAGGTTGATGGTGGCGGTGGAGACCACCACCCGCTCATCGTTGGCCGCGGCCCACGCCACCGCCGGGATCAGATAGGCCAGCGACTTGCCGATACCGGTCCCGGCCTCGGCCGCCACGATCACCTCATCGTTGAACGCATCGCACACCGATTGCAGCAGCGCGATCTGGCCCGAGCGCTGCTCGTAGCCGGGATGCAGCCGCTGCAACGCGCCCCCGGCACGCAGGGCGGCCGCCAGCTCCCGGGTGTCCAGCGGGCGCTGCTCCCGGCCCGGCACCGGTTCGGCGACCACGTAGATCCGGGTAACCGCGTTGTCGATGATGCAGAATCCCTTGCCCTGCTCGCCGACGTAGCCGGCGACGGCAAGGTCGGCAGCGCTCGGCTCGAGCTCACCCGAGGGGTGATTGTGGATCAGCAGGTCGGCGCCATCGACGTAGGGGGCGAGCACGGCCACGGCATGGCGGTTGCCGCGCGCCGCGATGGTGATCTCGTGCACCACACCGCCGGCACCGCTGTTGCCCACGCAGAACACCTCGCGGCCGCCGGCTTCCTGAATCGCCGCGCGCAGGCCGGCAACGGCGGACTCGGCCAGCCACGCCGATACCTCCATCGGCCGCCTGCCGCTCTCCCCCGCCATAACCCGCGGTCACTGTAGGAGGTTGGCGGAGCACCGGCAAGCTCCTACAGCCAGGTCAGGCCGGGCGCAGAGCGGCGCCTCCGGCGGCGGTCTGCGCCCGGTAGTAGCGACTCACCTTGACCCTGGCCTGCGCGCGTAGTATTCATGGGTCACCTCACAGGATCAGTAGAGGCGCGGCCCTCATCAGTCGGCCCGGAGGATGGTTGGATCCGTAGTCCGGGATTACCAAAAGGGATAGGTCGCCGAAGCAGTCGCCTGCCGACTCCGGGAGGCTGCTGGTTGCCGGGGCTAAATCCCCGGGACTGTCACCCGCTGCGGGTGGAGCGCTATGTGGTCCCCTTCCGGTACGGCCCGGAAGCCGTGCCGCCCCTCCCGCAGCAGCATCAAAGCGAGGTACGTCATGGCACGTATACCGGTCGCCGTAGTCGGCGCCACGGGCATGGTGGGGCAGCGAATCATCGCCATGCTCGAGGATCATCCCCAGTTCGAGCTGCAGGAGGTCGCGTCTTCGGCCCGCACCGCCGGCAAGAGCTACGCCGAGGCAACCACGTGGCGCCTGGATTCGCCGCCGCCGGCGGCGGTCGGCGCCCTGCGCCTCAAGGAGGGAGGCACTCCCCTTGCCAGCCGCGTGGTGTTCTCCAGCATGCCCTCCGGGCCCGCCCGCGCCATCGAGCAGCAGTACGCCGCGGCCGGTCACCTGGTGATCAGCAACTCCAGCAGCCACCGGATGGACCCGCGGGTACCGCTGGTGATCCCGGAAGTGAACGCCGATCACCTGGCGCTGGTGCGCTGCCAGGGTACCTCCGGCGGCATCATCACCAACTGCAACTGCGCGGCGATGTTCCTGGCGCTGGTGCTAGCGCCGCTGCACCGGCGCTACACGGTCCAGGCGGTGCAGGTGACCACCATGCAGGCAGTGTCCGGTGCCGGCTACCCCGGCGTCGCCAGCCTGGACATCCTCGGCAATGTGTTCCCGCTGCCGGACGAGGAAGAGAAGATGGAGCGGGAAACCCAGAAGATGCTGGGCCTGCTCGCCGGCGACCAGGTAGTACCGGCGCCGTTCCCGATCAGCGCCCAGTGCAACCGCGTACCGGTGATCGACGGTCATACCGAGACCGTGTCCGTGCGGCTGGCCGCCGACCCTGATCCGGCAGAGGTGGCGGCCACCCTGGAGGCGTTCCGCGGCGTGCCGCAGGAACGCGCCCTGCACAGCGCACCCGTGCGTCCCATCGAGGTGTTCGAGCAGGAGGATCGGCCGCAGCCGCGGCTCGACGCCAACCTCAACGACGGCATGGTGGCCGCCGTGGGGCGGATCCGCCGCTGCCCGGTGTTCTCCATCAAGATGCTGGTGCTGGGGCACAACCTGGTACGCGGCGCGGCTGCCGCGGCCGTGCTCAACGCCGAGACGATGCTGGCGCTGGAGCTGCTGGAAGCATGAGGGTGATGAAGTTCGGCGGCACCTCGCTGGCGTCCGCCGAGCTGCTGGACGGGGCGATAGAGATCGCCGCCGGTGCGCTGGAGGAGGGCGTGGTCCTGGTGGCCTCCGCCATGGGCGCCACCACCGATCACCTGCAGCAAGTAGCACATGCCGCCGGCCGGGGCGAGGGGCAGGAAGCCGATACGGTGGTGGAGCGGCTTGCCGGTGAGCACCGCGCCGCCGCCGCCGCGCTGCTGGACGGCACCGAGCACGCGCGTGCCACCGCCGGGCTCCAGGAATTGTTCGCCGAGCTGCGCTCCATCGTCACCGGC
Organism: Spirochaetales bacterium; assembly: GCA_047515735.1. GTDB lineage: Bacteria > Spirochaetota > Spirochaetia > SZUA-6 > Bin103 > Bin103. The sequence continues at coordinate 3,395 of JAKZWC010000243.1, forward strand.
ATGGTGCTGCTCAAGCAGTGGACGCCACGCAGCAACGACGCCATCCTCGGCTTCGGAGAGCGCGCCGTAACGGTGCTGCTGGCGGCGCGTGCGCGGCAGCGCGGCAGCGCCACCCGGCTGCTGGACTGCCGCACCCTGATCGCCACCGACGACCACTTCATGCACGCCAACGTGGTGCAGCCGGAGACTTCCCGGCGCATCCGGGAAGGGGCGCGGCCGGCGGCCGGTGAGCTGCTGGTGGCGCAGGGCTTCATCGCCGCCACCGCGGAGGGGATACCGACCACCCTGGGCCGCGGCGGCTCCGACTACACGGCCACCCTGTTCGGGGCCGCGCTGGAGGCCGGAGAGGTCATCATCTGGACCGACGTGACCGGCATCATGACCTGCGATCCGCGCCTGGTCGCGGGAGCCCGCACCCTGCACCGGATCAGCTACCAGGAGGCGGCCGAGCTGGCCTACTTCGGCGCCCGCGTGATCCACCCGGCCACCATCCAGCCGGCGGTACAGGGCGGCATCCCGGTCGCGGTGCGCAACACGCGCCAGCCGCAGGCGGCCGGCACCAGCATCGTGGCGCAGGCCGAGGCGGGCGCCAAGGCGATCGCCTGCAAGCGCGGCATCACCCTGATCAACGTCACCTCTTCGCGGATGCTGCTGGCGTACGGCTTCCTGCGCCGTATCTTCGAGATCTTCGAGCATCACCGTACGGCGGTGGACCTGGTGGCCACCTCGGAGGTGTCGGTGTCGATGACCATCGACGACGCCACCGGTCTCGACCCGATCGTCGCCGAGCTGGAGGAGATCGGGTCGGTAAGCGTGGACGGCGATGCCGGGCTGGTCTCCATCGTGGGCCAGGACCTGTGGGAGCAGCCCGGGTTCCTGGCCGGCGTCATAAGCGCGCTCGACGGAGTGCCGCTGAAGATGATGTGCCTGGGTTCCTCCGATATCAATCTTTCGCTGGTGGTGGCCGACGCCGCCACCGAGACCGCGGTGCACTCGCTGCACCGCAACTTCTTCGAGCAACAGTCATGTTAGAACTCGGCGGCCTCCCCGCGGCGACCCTCGCCAACCAGTACGGCAGCCCGCTCTACGTCTACGAGGCGGCGCGTATCCGCGCCGCCTTCGATACGCTGGCGCGCGCCTTCGCGGTGGACGACCTGCGCATCCACTTCGCCACCAAGGCGAACTCCAATCCCTGGATCCTGCGCCTCCTGTGCCAGGCCGGCGCCTGGGCCGACGTGGTCTCGCCGGGGGAGATCCTGATGGCGCGAACCGCCGGGTTTCCGCCGCGACGCCTGCTGTACAACGGCAACTCCGCCTCCGACGCGGAGATGCGCACCGCGGTAGACCAGGGCGTACGCATCAACGTGGAGTCGCTGTCCCAGCTCCGCCGCCTGGGAGAGCTGGCGCCGGGCACCGCCATCAGCATCCGCTTCAACATCTACGTCGGCGGCGGCCACCACTCCCACGTCATCACCGGCGGTCCGGAGAGCAAGTTCGGGATCGACTGGGAACAGGCGGACGAAGCACAGGCCGTGGCCGCGTCCGGGAGTCTGCGGGTGGCCGGCGTGCACTGCCACATCGGCTCCGGCGTACTGGAGGCGGAGCGCTTCGTACAGGCGGTGACCAACCTGTTGACCGTAGCGCGGCGCTTTCCGGGGCTGGAGCAGGTCAACTTCGGCGGCGGCATCGGCATCCCCTACCGCCGGGAGCAGCAGGAGCTCGCCGTCGACCGGCTCGGCACCCTGCTCACCGCCGAGTACGAGCGCTTCTGCGCGGATTACGGTGCCCGTCCGGCGCTGTGCCTGGAGCCCGGACGGTTCCTGGTGGCCCGCTCCGGCACCCTGCTGTGCCGGGTGACGGCGGTCAACCAGACGCGCAAGTACCTGTTCGTCGGCACCGACAGCGGTTTCAACCATCTGATCCGGCCGGCGATGTACGGCGCCTACCACGAGATCGAGGCGGTGAAGCCGCGCGCGGGAGCGGCCCGCCCCACCGTACTCACCGGCAACATCTGCGGGTCGGGCGACGTCTTCACCCGCGGCGAGGAGGGCATCGAGCCGCGCGACCTGCCGCCGCTGCAGGAGGGCGACCTGGTCGCGATCCGCGACACCGGCGCCTACGGCTTCGCCATGGCCTCGCGCTACAACTCGTTCCCCCTGCCCCCCGAAGTGTTGGTCGAGGACGGACGGGGGACACTGATCCGCCGCCGCGATACGCTGGACCAACTCCTGAGCAACGTGCCGCCGCTGCCGGCGGTGGAGGAGGTGTGATGCAGATACCGTTCGTGAAGATGCACGGCATCGGCAACGACTACGTCTACCTGGACCAGGTGCCTCGCTCCGGCGGAGCCAACGGCGGCACCGCCCGGTTGCCGGAGGCCGTGCTGCCCGAGCTGGCGCAGCGCATGGCCGACCGCCACTTCGGCGTCGGCGGCGACGGCCTGGTGCTGATCGTGCCCGGCGACACCCAGCCGCTGCGGATGCGAATGTTCAACGCCGACGGCTCGGAGGCGGAGATGTGCGGCAACGCGATCCGCTGCGTGGCGCGCTACGCGTGCGACAGCGGCCTGGCCGATGGCAGCCGCTTCATCATTCAAACCATGCGCCGCGACATCGCGGTGGAGATGCTCGCCGACGGCCGGGTGCGCGCCGACATGGGAGCGCCGTATACCTTCGACCACGCCGCCGAGCTGAGCGCGGAGCCGCTGGCCCCCGAGACGCTCAGCATCGACGGCGGCGACTACGCGTTCACGCCGGTGAGCATGGGCAACCCCCACGCCGTGGTGTTCGTGAACGACCTGGAGTTCGATCTGCCGGCCCTCGGCCGCAAGTTCGAGCATCACCCGCGCTTTCCGGAGCGCACCAACACCGAGTTCGTGGTGCCCGTGAGCCGTGACCGCCTGCGCATGCGAGTGTGGGAACGCGGCAGCGGCGAGACCCTGGCGTGCGGCACCGGCGCCTGCGCCGCGGCGGTGGCGGCAGTGGTCACCGGCCGCGGCGATCGGCGCGTGACGCTGCACCTGCTCGGCGGCGACCTGGAGATCCACTGGTCCCCCGACGACAACCACGTCTACATGACCGGTCCGGCGGAGTACGCATTCAGCGGCACCTACACCTGGAACGGTGTGGAGGAGGAAGCTGATGGCGGGCGCTGACCGCTACGCCAGCCGCCGGCTGGCCAGTCTCGGCAGCTACGCCTTCGCGGAGGTGGACCGCGAGGTCACAAAGCTGCGCGAACGCGGCATCGAACCGATCGACTTCGGCGTCGGCGATCCCACCGTTCCGACCCCGGAAGTGGTGCGGCGGGCGACCGCGGAGGCCGTCGAGACCCGACGCGGCGCCGGCTACCCCAGCTACATTGGCGCCGACGAGTTCCGCCAGGCGGTAAGTGCCTGGAGCGAACGCCGGTTCGGCGTGCAGCTCGATCCGGCCACCGAGATATCCTCCACCGCCGGGGCCAAGGAAGCGGTATTCAACTTCCACGAGGCGGTGGTCGATCCCGGCGACCTGGTGCTGTGTCCCACGCCCGGCTACCCGCCGTACAGCCGCGGCACCCTGTTCGCCGAGGGCGAGCCCTACCACCTGCCGCTGCTGGCCGAGCGCGACTTTCTGCTCGACCTGGGCGCCATACCTTCGGAGGTGGCGCGCCGCGCCAAGGTGCTGTGGATCAACTATCCCAACTCGCCTTCTGGGGCGGTGGCGCCGCGCTCGTTCCTGCAGGAGGTCCTGGAGTTCGCCGCCAGCCACGACTTGATCATCGCCTCCGACGAGGCGTATTCGGAGATCTACTTCGGCGAACCGCCGCTGTCGATGCTCAACGTGAGCAAGGAGCGGGTGCTGGCGTTCAACTCTCTGTCCAAGCGTTCCGCCATGACCTGCTACCGCGTGGGCTGGGTGGCCGGCGACCCCGGCCTGGTCGAGCTGTTCCGGCAGGTCAAGACCAACCTCGACTCGGGCACGCCGACCTTCATCCAGGACGGGGCGGTGGCGGCCCTGAACGACGAGACCCACGTGCGCGCCTTTCGCGAGGAGTACCGGCACAAGCGCGACCTGCTGTGCGCGGCGCTGGCGGACGCCGGCCTGCCCGACTGCCGTCCCGCCGCCACGTTGTACGTGTGGCAGCGGGTGCCCGCGCACCTGTCCGCGGTGGAGTTCGCGACCGCGCTGCTGCTGCCGGACATCGGCATCGTCACCACCCCTGGCTCGTGGATCGCCGAGACCAATCCGGGACAGCCCAACCCGGGCGCGGACTACGTGCGCTTCGCCCTGGTGCCGTCGGTGGCCGACACCGAACGCGCCGCGAACCTGTTGCGCCGCGCCCGTTTCTGAGCGGCGCGGCCCGCAGCGCGCTCGCCCACATCGCGGGCGCTCGGTAGAATAGCGCTGTGGATCGGCTCTTCGATCGTCTCGGCGACCTGCTGCGAACGGTGCTCGGCGGTGACGGCGGCACGACCACCGGCGCCGGCCGGCGCCAGGGCCGACCGTCCCACATAGATGACCCCGACCTCGCCGCCGCCTGGGACGAGCTGGATGACTTTCTGGACTCGGACGATCCCGCGGCCGGAGCTGGCGGTGCGGGCCAGCGGCACTACCGCCCGGGCGACGCGGGCGCCGACCGCAACGCGGCCAAGAAGGACCCGCGCGATCATCTGCGCGTCGACTACGAGACGTTGGAGGTGGCGTTCGGCGCCCCGATGAGCGACGTCAAGCGCGCCTACAAGCGGCTGATACAGACGCATCACCCGGACCGCTTCGCCAGCGACCCCCGCCGGCAGGCGGCCGCCACCCGCAAGGCCGCCCGCATCAACGCCGCCTACACCCGCATCGAACGCGCCCACCGCGCCACTTGAACCCCGCCGGCACCACGCCACCCTTCACGCCTTTACCGGCGTATCGAGCAACGGCCGCACGCCTGTCGCACCCGGGGACCGCCGCCTGACGGCCAGATGCGAGCGGTGACCAGCCAACAGCCGAACATCCTCTGGGTGTCGGTCGAAGACATCAATCCGCTGCTCGGCTGCTACGGCGACCGCTATGCCAGGACCCCCAACCTCGACGCGTTGGCCGCCGAGGGCATCCGCTACGCCAACGCCCACTCCATGGCGCCGGTGTGCTCCGTGTCCCGCGCCGCCATCATCACCGGGGTGGTGTCGTTCGCCCTCGGCACCCACCACCACCGCTCCACGATAGCCGCGCCCGAGCACCTGCGGCTGCTGCCCGCCTACC
>JAKZWC010000244.1:0-4616 GCA_047515735.1 Spirochaetales bacterium
GAGCCAGCAGACCACCGCAAGCACGGTATAGAAGATATTGTACGGCCAGAAGAAACCGACCACCGCTCGTAGCGCCGGTCCCAGCCGCAGCGGCCAGGAGAACAGCGGCGCCGGCGCCGGCAGCGGGTCGGGTAGCCACTCACCGCGACGGTCGCGGTGCTGGAGGTCAGCTTCAGCCATACGCCGAGTGTAGCCACAAGCCAGGCTGTTGCCCACCCCCATTTGGGAGAGCTTATGCGGGAGCCGGCGAATAGAATATATTCGCTTCCATGCCGTCCTCGACCTTCCACTTTCCGCCGCAATTGCTTGAACGGATCGATGCGGTCGCGCGACGGCAGGAAGTGAGCCGCAACAGATTCGTGATGTGCGCCTGCCAGGACGCCATCGCCAGGGACGCCGGAGAGTGGCCGGAGAGCTTCTTCTGCCTCGATCTGGATCCCTCGGAGCTGGCCGTGCTGCGCGAAGCCGGCGCAGACATGGAACTCAGCATCCGCAGTGCCCGCCGTACTCGAGGAGCAACGCTACTGTGATTACCGCCAACCTCACCACTTCAGCACGATGGCGGTGGCGTGGACGAAATGATCCAGCGGGCTTCACGAATGGTATCTGACGGCAGCGCCGCGGCTCGCAGCTACGACGCTTCGGCCCGCCGTTTCGCCCGCGCCAGGCAGGTGCTGGCCGGCGGCGTCTCCTCCAGCTTCCGCGCCCAGGTCACCCCGGTGCTCTCCTTCGAGCGCGGCGCCGGCCCTTACCTGTACGACGCCGACGGCCACGAGCTGCTGGACTACACGCTGGCGTGGGGGCTGCTGATCGCCGGCTCCTGCCACCCGCGCATCAACGCCGCGGTGCGCGCCCAGCTCGAGCGCAGCTACGCCCTGGGCGCCGGCCACGAGCCGGAGGTGCGGCTCGCCGAGCGGCTGGCGGAAGTGCTGCCGGGGGTGGAGCGGGTCACCTTCGCCTCCACCGGCAGCGAGATCGTGCAGGTGGCGCTGCGCCTGGCGCGGGCGGCCACCGGACGCGACAAGATCCTCAAGTTCGAGGGCCACTACCACGGCTGGATGAACAACGTGCTGGTCTCCCACCACCCCGCTGATGCGGACGTGGGGGCAGCGCGGCCGGTGCCGGCGCTGGCCGCCGGGCAGCCGGCGGCCGAGTACGCCGACACGCTGGTGGCGCCCTGGAATGACCTGGACGCGCTGCGGGAGCTGTTCGCGGAGCACGGCGCCCGAATCGCCGGCGTGATCACCGAGCCGCTGCTGGCCAACTCCGGCTGCTGCGAGCCGCGGCCCGGCTACCTGGAAGGCCTGCTGGAGATCGCCCATGCCCACGGCGCGCTGGTGATCTTCGACGAGGTGATCACCGGTTTCCGGCTGGCGCTGGGCGGCGCCCGCGAGTACTACGGCCTGACGCCGGACCTGTCGGTGTACGCCAAGGCGATCGCCGGCGGCTTCCCGCTGGCCGCCATCGCCGGCAACGCGGCGGCGTTCGCGCCCCTGCTGGACGGGCGCACCGTGCACTCCGGCTCCAACAACGGCTCGCCGGTCACCGTCGCGGCCGCCCTGGCCACGCTGGAGGTGCTCTCCGAGCCGGGCACCTACGACGCCATGCACGCTCACGGCCACGCCATCCGCCGCCACCTGGAACAGGAGGCGCGCCGCCGCGGCGTGGCGCTGGTCACCTGTGGCGCCGGGAGCGTGTTCAGCGCCCACTTCGGCCTGAGTGAGCCGCCGCGCTGCTATGCCGACACCCTGGCCGCCGACGCCGCCGCCTACGCCCGCTTCCGCGCCGCCCTGCTGGAAGCGGGAATCTACCTGCTGCCCGACGGCCGCTGGTACGTCGGCGCCACCCACACCGACCGCGAGCTGCAACGCACCCTCCCCGCCATCACCGCCGCCCTGCGACACAGCGCCTGAATCGACCCTGGCAACCAGATCCGCCCGCCGGCGCCCGATGACCTGCTCGCCCGGCGGCTCCGGGTCGGTGCGGTTGTCTCGGCGGCGGCGGCGCGTAGACCGGCGACGCGGAGCGATGCGATCACGGGGGTGGTGGCGGTCATGCCCGCCCGGCAGCCGGATTCAGGGCCCACCACGCGGGGCGTAAAGGACCCGGCCACGCGGTACGTCGCTGAGCAGGCGCCGAACGGCGGCTTGTTCGCCTTCCTGCATGGCCGCGGTGTGCTCGCGATGGTTCGCAACGGCCTGCCCTTTTCCATGTTCGATGAGCTGGTGGGCGCAGTCGGCGGATCGCAACGGGAACTGGCGGCGGTTATCGGCATCCCGGCTACGACCCTTGCCCGCAGGAAGCGGAGCGGCATGTTGACGCCTTCGGAGTCGGACCGGCTGGTGCGTATCGCTCGCCTGGAGGCGATGGCCGTGGCCATGATGCGGGGCGACGCGGGCGACGCCGGGCAGTGGCTGCGGACGCCGCACGATCTCCTGGACCGGGAGACGCCCCTCGAACGTGCGTCGACGGAGACGGGCGCACGCGACGTGGAACTCCTCGTCGGCCGACTGCGGCATGGCGTGTTCGGTTGATAACCGCCTGGCGCCTGGCCGCGCCGGAGTACGCGCAGACCGCTGAGCAACTGATGTCGGGCGAGGGAGCCCGGCGTTACGGTGGACGCTGGAACAGTGTCGGGCGTGCGGCAGTCTATCTCGGCGAGAGCCTGGCGCTTGCCGGCATGGAGTTGCTGGTCCACCTGAAAGCTGAAAGAGTCCTGGAAACGTATCGAAAGATGCCCGTGTTGATCCCGCAGCGCTTGGTGATGCACGTCGGCGAGGACCAGTTGCCGCCGGATTGGGCGCAACCCAGCCTCTACCCCGTCACCCAGGAAATCGGCGGCGGCTGGATCGATCACGCGTGGTCTGCCGTGCTGCAGGTGCCGAGCGCCGTGGTCCGCGGCGAAACCAACTTCATCGTCAATCCCGAGCACGCCGATTTCAGCGCCATCGGAACGGGATCCATCTCCGGTTTCCGATACGATCCGAGACTGACGCGATAGCCTGTCGCTACGCGGACCAATACCGCGCCCTACGACTCATGAACTCCGCGCGAGTTCATCGAGTGGAATGCCGGGGTCGACGCGGTGTGCGGGCGGCAGCGGTTCTTCCACGGGGACCGTCCCGCAGAGCCAGTTCCAGGTATGCTCACCCCGGCGCCGGTCCCGGTAGGACTCGACCACCGTCACGTACGGATGCCTGCCGGGGTCGCGGTAGGCCGGAGCGGCGGCAGCCGCGGTGACCCAATCCCGCAGCGGCAGCGTGTTCCGGTAGTAGGAGAACTTGATCATGCCGCGTCGCGTCGCGTTCAGCTTCGGTCCCGCCTTGTGCCAGATCCCATACCGGGTCAAGGCAACGGTGCCGGCCGGAACGGTGAGCGAAAGCTGCCCCAGAATGTCGCCGTAATGCGCTATCGCCTCGCGATCGATCAGGCGGTGATGTGAACCGGGCAGAATCATCGTCGGACCATCTTCGAGCGCAACCGCCTGCGGGTAGTAGTAGCACTGCAGATGAGTGATGCCGTAGCCCGGGTCGGTGAGCCCATCGGAGTGCCACGTCTGCCCCCGGTGCGGTGCCTGGTAGAGGTGGTGGTGGGCGCTCATCGGGACCAGGAAGTTGGCGCCCAACAGTGCACGCGCCGCGCCGCCGACCTGCGGCTGCAGGAGCACCTCGCGCCGGAACGCTTCGCTGCGCACGAAGTCGGTCAGGTGCCCGGCGGGTACGGATTCACACGCACGGTTGAAAGCAGGATCGACGATGCCTTCCAAGGTGAGGTAGCCGTCGTGGATGAAGCGCATCACCTGGTCATCGTTCAAGGCCGGCTCGATGTCTCTCATGTCATCCGCCCCTCATGCGATCCTTTCCAGGATGAACTCGTAACCGAGGTAGGCGTTATCGAGATCGGAAAAGCGGTGCAACTCCGGTCGCGGGAACTGTACGATCCGCCACCCGTCGCGGACCGCATCGAGCACCGATGCATAGGGGGCATCCTGCGATGGCAGCACCGGCTCGTCGGCCGCTGCCGGATCGTAGAGCGCCCACGCGCCGAGTGGAGAGCGCAGGTTGGTCGACTGCGAATAGAGATAGAGAAGCGTCTGCGTCCGGCAGGTCGCGCATTCCGCCTCCGACACGCTGGCGCCCCGACACAGATCGGCCTCGGTGAGCACGCCGTTTCGCAGCTTGTCCACGCAGCCGTCGAGCCACTCCCTCACTGCTGACCTCACGAGGGCAGCGTATGGCACGCCGAATCCGTTTGTCCATCCGCCGTGACGCTTCCCGAGCGGAGGACCTTGCGGGCGAAACGTGACCTGCTGCGAAACGACTCGCTTCAGCGCGGCGGCCAAGTGCTGGGCGCGCCTGCGATAATCTTCGCCCGGATGCTGCACGTTGAAGAATAGCGTCGTCATGCGCAGCACATTGGGCCGGCCGTGGTTGGTGAGCGCGACTTGGTTAGAGGCTCGGCGTGGTTGCCGGCGTACATCACGATCGGCTGCCCGGGAGTCAGGCGGAACGACCCATCGGTGACGATGCTCGCGTTCTCCCAGCGTGCCCGCCCCACGGCCCCGAGCTTCTAGCCGGCGCTCAAGGCTCAGCCGGCTCGGCACGCCCGGGTCGATC
>JAKZWC010000245.1:0-5263 GCA_047515735.1 Spirochaetales bacterium
AAACGTCCGAGGCGAGCGCTGGCGCCTGCGAGTGTGCGCCGCCGCCAGCGGACCTCGACGCCGGTCAGGCGGTCATCGAGCAGGCTGGTGGGCTGCACCTGGGCAGGGAGGCGGCCCGCCGCCTTGCCTGCGACGCCGCCCTCGTGGCGCTGCGCCACGGCGCCGACGGCGAGGTGCTCGACATCGGTCGCAGGACGCGCGCGGTCCCGACCGCCCTGCGCCGCGCACTGCAGAACCGCGATCGCAGCCAGTGCCAGTTCCCCGGCTGCAACTCCCGCCACTGCGACGCCCACCACGTCGTGCACTGGGCCGATGGCGGGGAGACCCGGCTGCAGAACCTGGTCCTATGCTGTCGGTTCCACCACCGCGCGCTGCACGAAGATGGCTTTCAGGTGGTAGCTGACGCCGCTGGAAAGTTCCAGTTCCTGCGCCCGGACGGCGTGCCATTGCCGGCGGAGCCACCGGCGGCGTGCTGGGAGGGGGCGCCGCTGGCGCCGACCGACGCGCGGCTGGCGGCAGCCGGCGTCAGCATCGGTCCCCATACCGCCACCCCCGATTGGTACGGGGAACCGCTGGACCTGTCGGCGGCCCTCGATGTGCTGTGGCAGCCGCCGGCTCGCGAACCGCCGGCCGCCGTGGCGCGTGACGCTCCCTGACCGGAGCCGCCTGCGCGCGGCTGCGGCGGCTGGCCCGCGACGGCCGGACCTGAGTCTCAGGCCGGATCGAGATAGAACATCGCGCCGCGCTAAATGAGTGGGGGAGCACGCCTGTCGTCTGGTGCGCGAGAGGCTGGGTCTGAATCTCCGGCCTGATCCAGGTAGAACATCTGGCCGCTCATATCCCACAGGTGTTCGCTGCGCGGCTGCGTGGCGCGCGCCCAGCCGTGGTGGATCTGGTGCCGCGCGCGGTTGGCGGCCATCTGCGCCCTGACCTGTTCCGGGTTCCAATCGGCCAACAGCCGCGACCGCAGTTCGCGAACCGTCTCGCGACAGCCGGGGTCGGCGGCGCGGTTCACCAGTTCGTCTGGATCCTCCTTCAGGTTGAATAACTGCATGTCCACCACCACGCCGGGGCCGTGGTAACAGACGAGCTTCCACTCGTCCCGGCGGATCATGCGCTGGTAACAGCCCTCGGGCGGCGCCCATGCCTCGTCCGAGCAGTACTCGCTGAACGCTTCGTCATCCCAGCTTCCACCGTCCATGAGCGGTAGCAGGCTGCGGCCGGGACTGCCGGGCAGCGCCGGCGCATCCATGGCGTCGAGGATGGTCGCAGTCAGGTCCAGCGCGCTGACGACGCGGTCGGAGCGAGTGCCCGCTCGGATCCTGCCCGGCCATGTCATTGTCAACGGTACCCGTACCGACTCCTCGTAGAAGGTGTGCTTCCAGAACATGCCGTGCTCGCCAAGCATGTCGCCGTGGTCGGAGGTGTAGACGATCAGGGTGTTCTCCTCCAGCCCGCCGGCACGCAGCGCCGCCAGGATGCGCCCGATCATCCGGTCCATGCTGGCTACCAGCCCCCAGTAGGCGGCACGGGAGCGCAGGGTCTCCGCCTCGGTGGTGCGCGCGAGGCCGGTGTGCTCGCGCCACCAGGACAGGTATTCGGGCACCCGCTGCCGCGGGAACGCCGGCTTCCGCGGTAGCCCGATGCGGTCCGCGTAGCGCCCGTAGTCTGCCGCCCGCGCCACGTAGGGCGGGTGGGGCAGCATCAGCCCTACGGTCAGGCAAAACGGCTCGGCTTCCGGGTCTGCACGCCGCCGGTCTCCCTCCTGCTGCAGAAACCGCACGGCAACGTCGGTCACCTCCTCATCGTGCACCTCGTAGCCGCTCTGACCGGCGCCCGACATCGCCAGGCTCACCTGGTCCGGGCCGGCGGTGCCATTCAACTCCCCGCGATCGGCCACCGGGCCGGCGCCGGCGTAGTTGGGGCTGTGGTCGCCCACCAGCCGCTCCGTGTAGCCGCGCCGCTGGTCCGGCCCCATCGAGTGCAGGCGCCCGATCAGCACCGGACGGCAGCCGGTTGCGCCGAGGGCGTGGGCCATGGTGGGGATGGCCGAGTCGAGGATGTCGCGGTTGGTCCAGGAGCGGTTCTGATACGGGTGCAGGCCAGTGAGCATCGCCATCCGCGACGGACCGCAGATCGGTGAGGGACAGTAGGCGGCGTCCATCGTCACACCTGCCGCGGCCAGCGCATCCAGATGCGGCGTCTCCACCAGCGGGTCGCCGTAGCAACCGGTCACGAAGGGACAGTGCTGGTCGGAGAGGATGTAGAGCAGGTTGGGGCGGGCCGTGCCCCGCGAGCGGTCAACCGTCGAAGCCATCGCAACCATCATGGCAATTGCCGCCGATCTGGTCTGCCTCATGCAGCAGGGTCCGCGGTACCGGTATGCGCGTATGCGCCTTCGCCGATAGGCTGAACGGCGGTCGCAGCGCTGTACGATGCGCTTGCGGATGGGAAGAGCGCGAAGACTTTCTGCCGGTCTGGTGCCATGGCGTCGGCGCATCCGGGCAACGCCGACGCGCCCGGCTTCCGGCTGCATCCCCTGAAGGGGGACCGCGCGGGTCAATGAAGCGGTCGCGCCTCCGGCAACTGGCGCGTGGTGTTCCGCTTCGAGGACGGCGAGGCCGTGGATGTGGACCTGATCGACTATCACTGACCGGAAGGGGAGTGCTGACCATGAACGACATCGCCAGTGATCGTGTCGGCCCGATGCTGAACCCGCCGCACTTGGGCGAACTGATCCGCGAGAGTATGGACGAGGTGGGCTGGAACGTGACCGTGACTGCAGCGCGGCTCGGCTGCGAACGCGGGACGCTGTCACGCCTGTTGAACGGCAAGGCGGGGGTGTCCGCCAACATGGCGCTGGCACTGGAGGATATCGGCTGGGGCACCGCCGACCACTGGATGCGGATGCAGGCGAGCTATGAGCTTGCGCAGGCGCGCCGGGACAGGACCGCCGAACGTCGCGCGGGCGCATTGCACGCATGAGCGTAGTAATCGCGTAGCTGCGTCTACCGAGCTGTTTCGACCGTGGCAGTGTATTCCGGGCGCGCGCTCTTGGCGGTAGGCTGAACGTGGTGGTCGACCGGCAGTTCTCCGAGCCGCATCTCGCGGCGCTGTACGATCCGCTCTGCGGACGGGAAGAGCGCGAAGACTTTCGCTTCTACCTGCCGCTGGTGATGGCCGCGGGGGCCGTGCTTGACGTCGGCTGCGGTACGGGTGCCCTGCTGCACTGGGCACGCGAATCCGGCCACGCCGGGCGATTGGTGGGTCTCGAACTCGCCCACGGCATGCTGCAGGTGGCTCGGACACGGTCAGACATCGAGTGGTTCCTCGGCGACCTATCGGCACCCGTCTGGCACGGTGAGTTCGACCTGGCGGTGATGACCGGGCATGCATTCCAGGAACTGGTCGGCGACCACGAGATCCGGGCCGCGCTCGCTGCCATCCGCACGGCGCTGGCACCCGGTGGCGTCTTCGCGTTCGAGACCCGCAATCCACTGGTCCGGGAGTGGGAGCGATGGACTCCCGAGCACGGTGTGGAGTTCACCGACCGGGACGGGACCGTGGTCCGCTTCGAGGCCGAGATCGAAACGCCGGTCGTCGGCGACATCGTTCGGTTCACCAGCTCCTACCGGCGCGCGGATTGGAAACGGGCGGAGAGCATCCGCAGCACACTGCGCTTCCTCGCCGCTGACGCGCTGGCGTCGTTTCTGGCCGAAGCCGGTTTCGTTATCGAAGCAAAGTTCGGCGATTGGGATCGCAGTCCGGTCGTCGCCTCGAGCCCGGAGATCATCACTATCGCTCGCGTACCCGGCATCCCGGATTGACGCCGGCCTGATCGGGCCGCATAGTGGCTCAGCGACGGCGCCCCGAGGGGTGGAGGGAACGATGGATCACGATCTGGAGATGCAGCGCTACCTGTTCGACCTGGCGGGATTCATGGTGATTCCCGACGTCCTCAGCCAGGCCGAAATCGACGAGTTGAACGGGCTCATCGACGCTCAGCAGTTGCCGCCGCCGCGCGAGAAGATCCGCTTCGGCTCGGCGGCCGGGGGAGCGCCCGAGTGTCCCGGGTTCCTGGAGTGGGGCAAGCCGTTCTGCGATCTGCTCGACCATCCCCGGATCATGCCGCTGCTGCAGCTCACCCTCGGCGACTGGTTTCGCGTCGACCGCCTGTACGGCATCAACATGGAGGCGGGCATGGGCGCGAATCAGTTGCATGGCGGCAACGCGCCCTATTCGCCGGCCGAGTACTACCACGTGCGCAACGGCAGGATTCACAACGCCTTTACCGTGGTGTCGTGGAACCTGGCGGACACCGGGCCGGAGTACGGCGGCTTCTGCTGCGTACCGGGCAGCCACAAGAGCAACTTCGTGCGCCCCAATCCGATTCCGACGGTAAACCAGGGACGCTGGGAGATGATGAACGGCGATTCCCTGGCGCCTGGCGTCGTAGTACCGGAGGCACCGGCGGGATCCGTGGTGCTGTTTTCCGAGGCGTTGACGCACGGCACCGCGCCCTGGAAGGGAGCGCACCAGCGCCGCACCTTGCTCTACAAGTACTGTCAGTCGCACCTCGCTTGGTCGGCGCGGCGCGTGCAGCCGCCCGCCTCGGTGCCGCTCACCCCGCGCCAGCAGCTGCTCTTTCAAGAGCCGGCCAACCCCGGCACCTGGACCAGCTCTCTGTTTGCCGAGACCGCGGCCAACTCGGCTTGATGCAACTCCTCGATCTGTACGCGGGCCGCGCCTTCCGCATGGGCAAGGGCAGCAACTGGCGCATCGTGCACCCGGAGATGGGCGCGCGACGACTCACCCTCAACCACGGCCTGCACGAGCCGGGCCAGGAGTTCACCCAGCACCTGCACGACGAATCGGAAGACATGATCGTGGTGCTGGAGGGCGGCGGCTCGTTGCGCCAGGGCGATACCTACACGCCGATCGTAGCCGGGGAGGGGATCTTCGTTCCGGTGGGCGAGGTGCACGGCACGGTCAACGACAGCGGCGCTCCGGCGCGGCTGATCAGTTTTCAGGCGCCTCCCGATCCAGCGCTGTACGCCGGCAAGCGCGACCATGGTGCCGGCGCTTCCCCCCTGCCGCCCGCCGACCACCGCAGCGAGGTGCGCGTCTTCTCCCTGGCCAAAGGCGGCCCCGCGCTCGGCCAACCCGGCGACTGGCGCTGCGTGGTGTCCGCGGGGCAGGGCGCGCGCCACCTCGGCCTCGACTACATCCACCTGCCCGTACGCGAGCAACTGCCCCACGCCAT
>JAKZWC010000246.1:0-3162 GCA_047515735.1 Spirochaetales bacterium
GGTAGGGCAGGTAACCGGGATGGGCGATCAGCCGGTCGAAGGCCGGGTCGAGTCGCGGCAGCCCGTTCAGGCGCACCTGGTGGTCGACATAGCGATCCTTGGTGAAGTGCCCGTGAGTGACAACCGGCAGGCCCTCCGCCCTGCTTTCATTGTGTTCTCGTCGTCCGTGACTCTGTGCATCGTCCCATCACCTCCCCTACACCGTAGTGGCCTGCCTTCACCGCCCTTCACCGCTCGCCTGGGATGATAGCTGGTGAAGGAGTATTGGAAGGCGCTGGGGCTCCATGTTACGGCAAAGTTTCGAGAAAACGCGCTGTATTCCCAGCGGCATCGGTCCCCCGATCATGGAATCCCGGTGAACCCGCTCTACTTCAGCACTGAGACTTTCGCAGAATACAGGTGCGTTCTCGGAGGTGTTTCCGGCTACTACGGCGGGGCGGCGGACATGCTGATCCAGAGGCTCACGGTGTGGGGAATGTGAGCCGACGTGGGCGGTGCCATGGAGCACGTACCTTGAACGAAAGCCCCGACGGCTCCGAGGCCACCACGGCGATCGGCATACGGCTGCGGCGCATCGATGCCGGTTCGTTCCTGATGGGAAACGACCGGCCGTTGCTCGACGCACTGCTGTCACCCTCCTGCTTCCGCTACGGTGATTTCGACGAACGGCCGGTGCACCGGGTTACCATCACCAAGCCGTTCTACGTGGCGGAGTGCCAAGTCACCAACGCACAGTACGAGATGTTCGACCCGGCGCACCGGGAGCCGCGGCAAGCTGGGGTTATCCAGGGATGACGACGAAGCGGTGGTGTTCGTGAGCTGGCATGAGGCCGTCGCCTACTGCCGTTGGCTCTTGGAGCGGGAGGGCGCCGAGGTTCGCCCGTCCACCGAGGCGGAGTGGGAATACGCATGCTGGGCCGGCTCCTCGACTCCGTTCTCCAGCGGCGATGAGCTGGCCCCCGGGGTTGCCAAGAACCAGCGCCGCACCTCGTTTCCCGACCGGTGGCGCACCACTGGGGAAAACGTCGTCCCGCTGCAGGTCGGTCGCACTGCCGCCAATTCCTGGGGCCTGTTCGACATGCTTGGCAACGTCGAAGAGTGGTTGGACTGGTACGGCCCGTACCTCGATCGCGACGCGAGCGACCCCACCGGCCCGCCCGGGTGCGCCGACTATCCGGTACCGCCGAGACCGGCCCGCAAGGCGCCGGTGGAGTTGCACGGCACCAACGTGTTGCAGACTATGCTGCAGACTACCGCACCCGAAGCGTCAGGCGCGGACGATGCCCCGTTCTTCCGCGGGCCGATCCGCTACGTGCGCGTACCTCCCCGTTCCTACGGCCCCCTGTTCAGCACGCACAACCACGATCCGGCGATCTGCCAGTGTCCCAACGGCGACCTGCTGGCCATCTGGATACGGGTGATCACGCGCACGGCCAAGCAGTTGGGACGGTTGATCGGGAATGGCGGGCGGAGATTTTGCGACAGCATTCGCAACAGCGCTCGGATCGCTGCGGCGCTGCGGATGCTCGAGAACACTGCTTCGCGCAAGCGGCAATTGCAGGCCGGCTATCGCAAGCTGCTGAAGACAGCGCGGCGCGTGGTGCGCGACGGAGAACAGGTTGCCTAGGCGGTGGGCAAACGTCTGCAGGAGGGGCTCGAAACCCCGCGGCTCCGGCGCCGGCTCGAACGCCTGCAACAACAGCTGCACGACTATCTGGTGCTGCTGGGCTGATTCTTTCGTTGGCAGGCGGAGAGCCGCCGGCTCCATCACCCGGCGCTGAACAACTCATGGCCGGCCTTCCGTCGGTTTGGCGAAGCAGCAGTCTGATGCGCTGGAGCCTGCCGCCACCAGCAGCGCTCGGTCACCCCGTTCATGCTCTCGTGTTGTCGCTCCCAATCAGATCCCACCATCGCCACCTGACCCGACTCCAGAGCTACGACGGCATCGCCCCGAGTTCCCCGGCTTGCAGCTCCGCTGAACCGTTGTTCTCGAGTCGAAACGGACGATCCGACCGAGCCGCGACCCACGATCAGTACTTGACCACGCTCACTCTTCCATTCTCCCGTGATCATTCAGCGTTCCGTCCCCAATGGTGTTTCTTCACCGGGAAGTAGTTATCCGTGGCGTGCGGCGCGCGCGCGCTGTGCCTTGTAGATGGCGCCGAGCACGCCGGCGTGGTCGCCGAGATCGGAGACCACTACCTCGCAGTTGGTCAGCCCCTTGAACAGCAGCCAGCAGCTTTCGCGCATGGTGCGATTGATCGTCTCCAGAACCAACCGTGACCGCCCGGCCAGCCCACCGACGATGGCGATCCGCTGCGGCTGCACCGTCAACACGACGTTGGCGCACAGCCGGCCGATCAGCACAGCCACCCGATCGAGGATGGCGATAGCCACCTCGCCATCGACCAAGAAGCCATGAAAGAGCCGGCCGGGTCAACGCCGGTGTGGGACGAGTTGGAGGAGTGGACCAGAGGACGCATCCAGGAGTGGATGCAGCAGTTGCTGGTCGAGGAGGTGACCGAATTTCTGGGGCGCGCCAAGCATCAACGCCGTGGCGTGGATATGCAGGGCTATCGCAACGGCTACGGGAAGCCGCGCCGGCTAACGATGAGGAGCGGGACGGTAACGGTACGCCGGCCGCGGGTCAGAGACCTGGACGAACGGTTCGAGAGCCGACTGTTGCCGTTGTTCACGCGGCGCACGCAGGAGGTGAGGGATCTGCTGCCGGAGCTGTATCTGCATGGCTTGGCGAGCGGCGACTTCGAGTTGGCACTGCGCGGACTGCTGGGCGAGCAGGCGCCGTTGTCGGCGAGCACGGTGGCACGGGCGAAAGAACGCTGGCAGGCGGAGTACAGCGAGTGGCAGCAGCGCCGGATCGAGGATGAGATCGTGTACCTGTGGTTGGACGGCGTGTACCTGAAAGCGGGACTGGAGAAGGAGAAGGCGGCGTTGCTGGTGGCCATCGGAGTGAAAGCGGACGGCCACAAGGTGGTGCTGGCGGTGAGCAGCGGCTACCGCGAGTCGACGGCGTCGTGGAGCGGCCTGCTACGAGATCTGAAGGCACGGGGGATGAATGAACCGCGGTTGGTGGTCGGGGACGGCAACCTGGGGCTGTGGAGCGCGCTGCGCAACATCTTCCCCGGGGCCGAGGAGCAACGC
>JAKZWC010000247.1:0-7314 GCA_047515735.1 Spirochaetales bacterium
GGCCGGCGCAATGGCGCAGGCCGCCGCACGGTGGCGTGCAGCGGCTCCGCGTTACCCCGCCGCCGCGGTAAGGAAGTTCCTGCCGAAGCGATGCGCGTTGCGCTCTCTCGCCTGCCGCGGTCTGCGGATCCGCCGTGCCGAACAGCAGAACGAACTCGCACCGGGCAACGCCGAGGCCCGGCTGCAGGCGGTCGTTGGCATAGATCCGCCGCATGCACTCGGCGAGACCCGACTGTTCCAGGGCGTCGCCCGTATTGCCAACGGGGCACAGCACCAGCGCCCTGGCGATCGACAGCCGCGGGAACCGGAAAGGTCTCGCCCGGAATGTCGTAGTAGGCGTATCCGCATACCCAGACGCGATCGAACCGGCCCTTCAACTTGGCCGGGCAATCGCTCCACCACACCGGAAACACGAACGCCACACCGTCGGCGCGGGCGATCTTCTCATGTTCCGCGATCACGTCGTCGGGCAGAGGCTGCGCGCGCGGTCGCCGTGCAGGTTCATCTCGCGCTCGTACTCGGCGAGCGTCATGTCGGATCCGAACTCCATCGCGTACAGATCACCGACCTCGAAGGTATGCCCTCCCTCACCGAGCCCGCGGCAGAGCGCCTCCAGGACCGCTCCCGTAAACGATCGCCTGGTAGGGTGCGCGAAGACGATGTAAGCATGCATGGCGACCTCCGATATCAGCCGGGGTCCGACCGCGGGAAGCGGGCGCTCCGATCAAGCGGATACAGTCCGGGCCGCAGGCGCCGGTAGTCGTAACAGGTGAAGTCCGGGCGGTGCACGCCCGGCGTGTCGAGGTCGAAGATGCGCTCGGCGATCTGCTGGTAGGTGCTGCGGAAGTGCACCGCCGACTTGAGCGCCACCAGCCGCTGCGTCCGCGGCTCGATGCCGACGCTGCGCAGCAGTTCCGCGTCGAGCGGCTGCACCCGGCGCTCGGTCACGACCACCCGCACGCCGCCGCTCTGCAGCACCGCCGTGCGGCCCATTTCGGTGACGCCGCCCGCGCCCATGCGGCTGCGCGTCACGAAACGGCCGTCCGACAGCAGCCGGACCGCCGCCCGTAGCGCTACCGGATCGCCGTGGCGGCGGTCGGTCTTGCCGCCGAGGCGTACCTCGATCATCTCCCCCACACCGGCCGCCGCGGCCGCGTCCACCACCTCGGGATCGGCGATTACCGCCACCACCGCGTCCTCCACGCCGGCCGCCAGCAGCTCGCGCAACACCACCGTGCCGTCGCACGGGCCGCCGCCGCCCGGGTTGTCCGAACCGTCGGCCAGCACCACCAGCCCGGCCGCTTCCTCGCGCGCGTAGCGGATCGCCTCGGGCACCGCCGTCAGGGTCACGTCGAAGTCGCGGCGGCGGCGCCACACGGCGCGGGCGAGCTCGCCGGCGCGCTCCGCGGCAAGTTCCGCCGAGCCGTCGGCGGTGACCAGCACCGAGGTGCCGGCGTCGCGGATGTCCGCAAACGGAAAGCCGTAGGCGATGGACGCGTCCAGCACCGCCGGCTCCCGCTCCATGGCCTGCGCCCGGCGCAGCAGGGCGCGCGCCGGCGAGATCAGGGTGCACTGGCGTGGCGGCATGGTGATCAGCGGAAGCTGTACGAACGCCAGCCGCGGCCGTACCCTCCCCGCCGCCGCGGCGTGGATCAGCCGTCCCGCCTGCACGCCGCGCTCGAAGGCATCCACGTGGGGGTACTCCTCGAAGCCGATGATGGCGTCGGCATGCGCGGCCATGCGCGCGGTGACGTTGGCGTGCAGGTCGAGGGTGACCACCAGCGGCGTCCCGGCCCCCATCACCGCCCGCGTGCGCTCGATCAGGTCGCCCTCCACGTCCTCCAGGTGCTCGCTCACCATGGCGCCGTGCAGGTCGAGCAGCACCCCGCTGCAGCCGGCCTCGCGCCGCCGCCGGGCGAGACGCTCCAGCAGGATGCCGGCGAGTGCTTCGTACCCGCCACGCTCCACCACCCCCGCGGGAGTGGCGAACGCCCACAGCAGCGGCTCCAGCTCGAAGCCCAGCTCGTCGCCGGCGGCCAGGTACCCGCCGTGCACGGTGCGGGTGCCATGGAAATAGCGCCGGATCTGCTCCGGCGTGGCGGCCGGCGCCGGCATCCCGCCGAAATCGAAGTCCGCCAGCCGGGTCGGCGTGACGGCGAAGGTGTTGGTCTCGTGGCCGATGGCGGCGCTGAAAATGGCGGCGGCCATGCATCCAGTATCGGCAGCGGCGCCCACCCGCCGCAGGCCGCATTGGGCTGGGCGTCCTCGGCGCCGCCGCAGGCGAGAGCTGGATTATAATGGGGCTTCCGGCAGACATGGAGGAGACGATCCCGCAGCAGATCCGCGTCCGGCTCGCGACGGTCGGGGTGCGACCGGAGGAGGTGCGGCACGCGGTGCATTCCGACCTGGGCGCGAACGGCCACTTCGAATCGCAGTGGGCAGTGGCCACGGACACCACCCTGCACCTGGTGAACGCCGCCCGCGTCGACTCCTACCCGCTGGCCGATCTCGGGGAGATGCAGGTGCAGGCCCTGGTTACCGGCGGCCTGCTAATGATCCGCCCCGCCGGCAGCGGCACGGAGGACCCGGCGTCACCTCGCGACCCCGCGGACGGCGCCGACCTCGAGCGTCTCCTGCTGCGCTTCACCAACAGCGAGGCGCAGCGCTTCGAGACATTCGCGCGCGCGGTCGCGGCGCTGCAGAAAGGGGAGCAGGCGCCGGCGGCGGAGGCGGAGCGCGAGCGCAACTGCCCGTGGTGCGGGCTGCGTTATCCCGACCAGAACCGCAGTGTCTGTCCGCGCTGCATCGACAAGCGCGGCCTGTTCCTGCGCGTGCTCGGCTACCTGCACCCTTACCGCGGCTGGGTGGCGCTGATCGCCGCCGCCATGATCGCCGCCAGCGCCCTGCGCACCGTGGCACCGCTGCTCAGCGGCCGGGTGCTGTTCGACGACGTGCTCAACCCGGCGGGACGCTATCACGGCCACCTGGCCGAGCTGATCGCGCTGCTAGTAGCGGTCCACGGCATCGGAGTGCTGGCCGAGATAATCCACATGCGCATCACCGCGCGCGTCTCGGTGAGCATGATCTACGACCTCAAGAACCAGATCTTCGAGGCCCTGCAGCGGCTGTCGCTCGGGTTCTTCGCCCGCAAGCAGACCGGCGGGCTCATGGTGCGGGTGAATCACGACTCGATGAACCTCAACTACTTCTTCATCGACGGGCTGCCCTTCTTCATCGTCAACCTGCTCCAGATCGTGGCGATCGTCTCCGCCATGATCGCCCTCAACTGGTCGCTGGCGCTGCTGCTGCTGATCCCCGCACCCTTCGTGGTGCTGATCATCCGCCTGCGCCTGCCGCAGCTCTGGCGCCTGTTCAGCCGCCAGTACCGCTCGCTGGCAATTCTCAATGGCATGGTGGAGGACTCCCTGAGCGGCGTCCGGGTGGTCAAGGCGTTCGGCAAGGAGCACGAGGAGATCGAACGCTTCCGCCCGGCAAACGACGAGGTGTACCGCTCCCACCGTCACACCCAGCGCACCCTGGCCACCCTGTTTCCCGCCGTCGCCTTCCTCACCCAGCTCGGCGGCCTGGTAGTGTGGGCGGTCGGCGGCTGGCAGGTGGTAGCCGGCAACCTGACCTTCGGCGTGCTGATGAGCTTCGTCGGCTTCGTGGCGCTGCTGTACGAGCCGCTGCGCTTCATGACCAAGGTGGTCGGGTGGTGGTCGGCGGCGATGAATTCGGCGCAGCGCATCTTCGAGATCCTCGACACGGTGCCCGAGGTAGCCGAGCGCGCCGACCCGGTGGCGCTGCCGGCGATGCGCGGCGAGGTGGAGCTGCGCGGGGTCAGCTTCGGCTACGAGCCCAACAAGCCGGTGCTGCACGACGTCGACCTGCGGGTGGCCGCGGGCGAGACGGTGGGGCTGGTGGGACACACCGGCGCCGGCAAGTCGACCCTGATCAACCTGATCACGCGACTGTACGACACCGGCGACGGCCAGGTGCTGATCGACGGCATCGACGTGCGCGACCTGCGCAGCGCCGACCTGCGCCGCCAGGTCGGCATCATCCTGCAGGACCCCTACCTGTTCGCCGGCAGCGTGGCCGAGAACATCGCCTACGGCCGGCCCGACGCCAGCCGCGCGCAGATCGTCGCGGCCGCGCGGGCGGCGTTCGCGCACGACTTCGTCACCACCCTGCCCAGCGGCTACGACACGGTGATCGGCAGCCGCGGCCACGGGCTGTCGGGCGGCGAGCGGCAGCGTCTGTCGATCGCCCGCGCGGTGCTGCTCGATCCGCGCATCATGATCCTCGACGAGGCGACCTCGTCGGTGGATTCGGCGACCGAGGAGATGATTCAACAGGCTCTGGAGCGGCTGATTCACGGCCGCACCACCATCGCCATCGCCCACCGGCTGTCGACGCTGCGCATGGCCGACCGGCTGGTGGTAGTGGAGCAGGGGCGCGTGGTGGAGCAGGGCACCCACCACGAGCTGATGGCAGCCGGGGGCATCTACTGCCGCCTGGTGCGCAAGCAGCAGGACGCCCTCGCGGTGATCGGGATCGGGGCGGAGCGATGAACGGCCACCCGGCGACGAACGGCCGCACGGGTGAGCCGGCAGGAGCCGGGCGGCAGGCCGAGGTCCGGCTGCTGCCCGCCGCCGGGCTGCGCTTCGCGGCCACCGCGGGCGGCTTCCTGGCGCTTACCGTAACCGCCGGGGAACAAATCAGGCACTACCCGCGGATCAACGCCTACCGCACCTTTCCGCTGAGCGCCGCCGACAGCTTCATCTCGCTGCGCGACGCCGAGGGCAACGAGATCGGCATCCTCGAATCGCTCACCGATCTGGCCCACGAGCAGGCGGCGCTGCTGCGCGCAGAGCTGGAGCGGCGCTACTTCACCCCGGTCATCGAGCAGGTGCGTTCCGTGAAGGAGGAGTTCGGCTACTCCTACTGGCTGGTCGACACCGATGCCGGGCCGCGGCGGTTCACGGTGCAGAGCGGCAAGAACAACGTGACGGTGGTGGCCGAGCGGCGCCTGCTGATCGTCGACGTCGACGGCAACCGGTTCACCGTGGACGACTACACGCGCCTCGACCGCGGCGTGCTGCGCGTCCTGGAGACGCTGCTGTGAGGCTGCGCTACGAGCTCCCCGCCGAGGTCGCGGCAGAGCTGGCCGAGCTCCTCGACGGCGCAAAAGTGCGCGGTGCAGGACTGCGCTACGCCGTGCCGGCGGACCTGACCGCGGACGGCACCTTCGGCCACGGCTGGACCGTAGTTACCGACACGGCGATCGCGGTGAAGGAAGCCGGCGCGAAGGGCTGGCGCACCCTGCCCCTGCGCCAGGCGGGCCGGTTCCGCGCCGACAACATGGTGGGCAGCGGGCGGCTGGTAGTGGAGCCGGCCGCGCACGGGAACGGCGCCGCGAGCGGGCAGGGAGAGACCCTGGCGCGCTATTCCATGAGCCACGCGCCGCGCTACGCCGCCCTCGCGCGCGGTCTCAACCTGCTGCTGGAGGGCAAGCGGCCCACGCCCGACGACACGCCCGACGAAGGGGTGTGCGCCACCTGCGGCCGCCGCCGCGAGCCCGGCACCCGCGTGTGCCGCGCCTGCACCAACCGCGCCGCCATGGCGCGGCGGCTGTGGACCCTGGCCCGCGGCCACCTGCGCCTGGTGCTCGCCGCCGTGGCGCTGTTCGCGGCCTTCACCCTGCTGTCGCTGCTGCCGCCGCAGCTCACCCGCGTGCTGATCGACGACCATCTGGTGCCGCGGCGCGCCGCCCTGCTGCCGATGCTGGCGCTGATCGGGGCGCTGGCCGTCACCTACGGCCTGACCGCGCTCAGCGACGCGCTGCGCGGGCGTGCCATGGCGCAACTCTCCAATGCCCTGGCGCGCGACCTGCGGCGCATGGTCTACACCAACGTACAGAAGCTCTCCCTCGGCTACCTGGGGACGCGCGACGCCGGCGACATCCTCAACCGGGTCAGCAAGGACACGCGCCACATCCAGCGATTCATCAACTTCTGGCTCACCGACAGCGTCGCTCAGGTGCTGTTCCTGATCGGCGTCGCGCTGATCCTGTTCCTGCGCGAGTGGCGGCTGGCGGTGCTGGTGCTGGTGCTGGAGCCGGTGGTGATGCTGATTGCCGGGGGCGTGTGGTCGCACGTGCGCTCGCTGTTCCGGAAGCAGGAGCGGCTGTTCGACAAGGTGGATACCCTGCTGCAGGACATTCTCTCCGGGATCCGCGTGGTCAAGGCGTTCGGCCGCGAGCGTGCCGAGACCGGCCGGTTCCGCGCCCGCAGCCGTGAACTGCGCGAGATGATGTTCGCCCACGAGCGCATCTGGGCCAACCACATGCCGCTGTGGAGCTTCGTGATGCGCGCGGGAGAGTTCCTGGTGTTCGCCCTGGGCGGCTACCTGGTGCTGGGCGAGCGCATGAAGCTGGGCGAGTTGGTGCAGTTCGTCCAGTACGCGATGCTGCTGTACGGGCCGCTGATCTGGATCGCCGGTCTGCCGCGCCGCTTCGCCGAGTCGATGACCGCCGCCGAGCGGGTGTTCGAGGTGATCGACGAGCAGCCGCAGGTGGCCGACAGCCGCCACCCGCGGCGCCTGCCGATCGCCGGGCGGGTTCGCTTCGAGGGGGTCGTGTTCGGCTACCAGAGCCATGAACCGGTGCTCGACGACGTGTCGCTGGAGGTGGCGCCGGGAGAGATGATCGGCATCGTGGGACACTCCGGGGCCGGCAAGTCGACGCTCATCAACCTGCTGCTGCGGCTGTACGACCCGGACGCGGGACGCATCACCATCGACGGCGTCGACCTGCGCGCCATCGAGCTGCGCGATCTGCACCGGCAGCTCGGCGTGGTGCTGCAGGAGACATTCCTGTTCTCCGGGAGCATCGCCGAGAACATCGCCTACGCGCAGCCCGACACGACCCCGCAGCAGCTCATCGCCGCGGCCAAGGTGGCCGGCGCCCACGACTTCATCTGCGTCTTTCCGGATGGCTACGACACCCTGGTGGGAGAGCGCGGCCAGCGGCTCTCCGGCGGTGAGCGCCAGCGCGTCGCCATCGCCCGCGCCATCCTCCACGACCCGCGCATCCTGATCCTGGACGAGGCCACCGCGGCGGTCGATACCGATACCGAAGAGCTGATCCAGGCTGGCCTGTTCGCGCTGATGAAGGGGCGCACCACCTTCGCCATCGCCCATCGCCTGTCCACCCTGCGCTACGCCGACCGGCTGGTGGTGCTCGACAAGGGCCGCATCGCCGAGCTGGGCAGCCACGCCGAGCTGATGGCGGCCGGCGGCATCTACCACGGC
>JAKZWC010000248.1:0-4487 GCA_047515735.1 Spirochaetales bacterium
GCTGTGGGACGAGCCGCCGCCTTCGCTGCAGCGCGATGACCCGCGCACCTGGGTCGGACCGCTGCCGGAGTCGGACCACTCGACCGATTCCAACAACGCGCGCCGGGACTATCGCTGGAACTACCGCCGCGTCGGGGCGGAGCCGTGGATCGTGCGCATGCTGGCGACCGACCCGGCGATCTTCGCCATGGCGGAGCAGATGCTGAGCGCCGGCGAGTTGCAGCCGCCGGAGCGGGTGCGCGGCATCTACTGCACCCTGCCGTTCGGCGACCGGCCGCGGCCGCCGATCGGCTGCCACTGCGACGCCCACCCCTTCCACCTGGGGGTGGTGGGCTACCTCGACGACGTGGCCCCCGACGGCGGCGGCTTCTGCGTGTGGCCGGGGAGCCATCGCCTGTTCTACCCCACCTTCCACACCGGCTATCAGCGCGAGCCCACCAAGGCGCACGAAGCGGTCCAGGCGCGGGTCAACTGGGCGCCGCCGGTCGACTGCCACGGCGCGGCCGGCGACATCGTGTTCTGGCACCATCGGCTGGGGCACATGGCGGGGCACAACTACTCCTCGCGGATTCGCCAGGCGGTGCTGTTCGACTACTGCAAGCGCGGCCTGGAGGCGGTGCAGGACGAGCCGCCGTGCGCGGACATGTGGCAGCACTGGTCGGCGGAGCTGCGTGCCGTCGAGTTGTAACGGAAGCCGCAGCGGGGGATAATTTCGCTACTCTGACAAGGAGGAATCGAATGGCGACTGCGACGGTAACCGTAGCTACTACCACCACTACCCTTTATCGGAAGACCCTGGGCTGTCTGCTCGCGGGGCTCATCGGAGACGCCATCGGGACGCCCGCGGAGGGCAAGCCGTACGAGGAGTTGATGGCCTCGGGCTGGATCGACGACTTCGATGCCGACGGCACCGATGACACGGTGATGAAGCATCTGCGGGCGGATGCCCTGATCCGCACCAACGGCCACGCCACCATCGACGACTGGGCGGCCGTATGGCTGGATCGCTGGGACGACATCTTCGGCGCCAAGCTCAACAAGTTCTTTCCCTCGGTGACCCACACCGCGCACAAGCTGCGCCGCCACTCGGTGCCGCGCATGGCCGCCCTGGGCAACATGCCCAGCTCCAGCACCGCGATGTGCTTCTCGCCGGTGGGCATCGTCAACGCCGGCAACCCGCGCGGCGCCGCGCTGCAGGGGTACAACCTGGCGGCCCTGATCCACGGCCACGACGTCGGCTTCTGCCCGGACGGCGCGGTGGCCATGGCTGCCGGCGTGGCGGAGGCGTTCCGCGTGAATGCCACCGTGGAATCGGTGGTGGAGGCGGCGCAGGCCAATATCATTGCCACCAGCGGCGCTGAGATGCTTGGCATGATCGACCGCTTTCTGGAACTGGCGCGGGTGGCCGGCAGCTACGAGGAGTTCCGCGACCGGGCCTATGCCGGTGCGGCTACCTTGTTCCGGCGCATCGGCTGCGACTCGCGCGAAACGGTGCCCATCACCCTGGCCCTGTTCGAGCTGGCCGGCGGCGATGTCGAGCGTTGCGTCACCTACGGCGCCAACTTCGGCCGCGATGCCGATACCATTGCCTCGATGTGCGGGGCGCTGGCCGGCGCCCTGCAGGGTGTCGACGGGATCCGTGAGGACTGGGTGGAGAAGGCGCAGCGGCTGACCGCCACCGACCAGCAGGGACTGACCCGCGATCTGGTGCGCGCCACGCTCGCCAAGCGTGCGGATCAGGAGGCGGCGCTGGCCGAGCTGGCGCTCATCACCTGACGGTTCGGGGCGTCACCCTGCCGGCAGCACGCTGAGCGCCAACAGACCGAGCAGCGTTTCGCTGGCGACACAGCGCAGCTCGAGGGCGGTCACCCCGCGCGTAGCGTCCGCTACCAGGTCCTGTACCGCGAGGTTGGGGATCTTCTCGGCCTCGACCGGGCCGTAGCTGGACAGCGCGCCGCTGAAGCGCCCGTACGGAACGTGGTAGGCGCGCGGACAGAACGGCTGCGCCATGCTGCTGATGGTGTGCGGCGGCACCAGCGACAGGTGCTGCGGGGCGCCGGTGTCGTAGTGGATGGTGATCTCGGCGGCGGGGTAGTAGCTCTTGACCGTCTTGGTGAGGTTGGCGGTCAGCAGATAGAGCTTTTCCAGGCGCCGCGCCGCGGCACCGGCGGTAAGGTCGATGAGCGCACTGCTCGGCAACTGCGCGTACGGCTCGGTGGCTGCCAGCGCCAGCAGGCGACGTCCGCCGGTGTGGAACGGCAGGCCGGGCAGCGGCTCGTATCGGGGCGGCAGTGGCGGCAGCTCCCACTGCAGGTCGAACTCGGGCAGGATCTCCTGCTCCAGGCCGAAGGTGTGCTCCGGCAGGCAGCCCCATGCGAGTTGCCCCATGGGAGAGTGGTGCAGGACGTAGCCGCGGGCGTCGCGGGCGGGTGGCGGCCGGCGCCGATCGACCCCGACGCCGCAGCCGGTGTAGTCCAGCCGCCAGCGAAAGCGGGGACCATATACGTGGCCGGCGTCGGAGTTGTAGGCGGCGGACAGATCGACCGGCAGGATGCGCCCGGCGCCGCTCCAGCGTTGCGCGGGAGCGGCGAGCAACCAGGTCACCGCCTCTCCGTGTGCGGTGGAGCCGTCCAGGATGACCGTGACCGGCAGCGTACCCGGAGAAAGCCTGTTCCAGGCCGGGCTCAGGTCGATGCGCACCTGGCGGGTGGCGCCCGGCTCCACCGCCACCGCGGCGTTGCAGCCGAGGGCGGTCGCGGTGCCGCTCAGCCGGCGCGGCGTGTTGTTGCGCAGCTCCACCAGCAGCGCGCGTGAGGACAGCTCCAGGCGCGGACTGACTACCTGCGCCCGCTCGTTCACGAGGGCCGGGGACAGCCGCTCCACGACCTCCCACGGCGGCGTCACTTCCAGGTCGACCGGCTCGTCCCACTCGGCCTGCCCGGCGCTCAGGCGCAGGAAGCCGGTGGTCCGCCCCACCGCTGACGCCCGCAGGGTTGCGGCGGCGGGTTGACTGGACGTCGCGACGACGCGGCCGCTGCGCTCTTCCCAGCTCCGCACCTGCGCGCCACGGACCTCGCAGGTTGCCGCGGCACCCACAACGATGCGCTTCGGTACATCGACCTCCACCTCGGGACCCAGCTTCACCACGAAGGTGTGGGGCCGGCTGCCGGCGGGTTGCGCGCTGTCGAGCACCAGGCGGGCGGCGCCCACGTCCGCAACGAAGCGCGGCGTGACGGCGGCGCCGTTCACCGTTACCGAGCGCACCTCGCCACGTACCGGCAGCTCGGCGGTGACCCGCAGCGCTGTTTCGCAGGTCACCTCGAGGGTGGCGGTGGGCTCCGGGGAGTCCTCGCGCCGGTAGTGGAGCGTGAGGCCCGGGCGCTGCAGCCGCGCATGCTGCCAGTGGCGGGGAAAGTTGGGGCGCAGCAGCAGGCGCTTCTCGTGCACGGCAGGGTGGATGCCGAACAACCCCTCCACCACCATCTGCAGCAGGGGCGCCTGTACCTCCGCGGTATGGCGCAGGCCGGTGCCGCGGCCGGTGTTGTCCTGGGTGGAGCGCAGGCTGCCGTCGCTACTGGTCAGGGCGCCCTGGACGATGCAGCGCACCAGCGGCCAGTAGCCGTCGATGTCGCCGCTGCGGGCCGCCGCGAGCACGCTCAGCAGGGCGTCGCCGTTGGCCACGTAATGGTGGCTCCAGAAGATCGGCCACCAGTCGTTGATCAGCTCCAGGGTGACGTCGGCGCCCGGGCGCAGGAAAAACTGGTCACGCAGATAGCGGGCGGCGCGCCGCCGTCGTTGCGGCGACCCCAGGCCCCGGAGGGCCGGCAGGAACTGCTCCTGTGTCTCCGGCCGCGGACGCACGTCGCCGTTCCACTCGGCCGAACCGAAGGCGCCGTGCTCTGCGTGCCAGAGCTCCCGCTCCAGCCGCCGCCGCACCAGCGCCGCGTACTCGCCGTAGCGCGCGGCATCCTCTTCGCGCTGGAGGACCTGGGCCATGCCGGCGGCGGCCGTCAGCGCGCCCCAGGCAAGGGCACCGTGGACCACGCACTTGCCGCCGCGTGAGTGGGCGTCGTTCTGCCAGAACTCGTAGTAGCCGGTCATGATGCCGGTCGCGTCCGGGTCGCTCGCCGCCAGCGCGTGCTCCAGCGAGCGCCGCGCAGCCGGGTACAGCGCCTCCAGGAAGCCGCGATCCGCGGTCCAGCGGTAGTGGTGCCACACCTGTTCGACGAAGTAGAAGTCGACCTCCTCGGCCCAACTGATGGTATGGAACGCCGCCGACAGGTAGCGCTGGCGCCCGCCCGGGTCCTGGCTTCCGGAGATGAAGTGCAGCGAGTCGGCCACCTCGCGGTGCATGCCGGCATCGTCCGCGGCGTAGTAGCCGAAGTTGATCTTGCCGTACTTGTTCCAGCCCAGGATGCCGTGAATGAACGCCGGGTACTCGAACTGGTAGCGATGTTCCACCGCCGCCCGGTTGACCACGGTGTCGA
>JAKZWC010000249.1:0-2994 GCA_047515735.1 Spirochaetales bacterium
AGGTATTGA
The DNA here is from genome assembly GCA_047515735.1 of Spirochaetales bacterium. Lineage (GTDB taxonomy): Bacteria > Spirochaetota > Spirochaetia > SZUA-6 > Bin103 > Bin103. Next base: position 10 of record JAKZWC010000249.1, read on the forward strand.
TCAGCAGCGGCAGCATCAGCGCCCACAGGGTATAGACGATGCCCAGCGAGCGCGCCACGAAGTAGAGGGGGATGATGCCGCCCTCGAACAGCATGGTGAAGAAGAACAGCAGCAGGAACAGGCGCTGCCCCTTGAGGTAGCGCTTGGAGAGTACGTAGGCGGTGGCGGTCGTTACCAGCAGGCTCAGCAGAGTACCGAACACGGTGATGTACACCGATACGCCCACGGCGCGCAGGATGTCCTCCTGCAGGAACACCAGCTTGTAGGCGTTGATGCTGAAAGCGCGCGGGATCGGCAGCATCGGATTCTTGATGTACACGTCGTAGGGCAGGATGGAAGTCACCACCACGACCCAGAACGGGTACAGGCAGCCCAGCGCGACCACCACGAAGAAGCCGTAGAGGAACACCTCGAAGAGGATGCGGGAGGGGCTTTTCTTTAGTGCCATGCGTCGCGTCTTGCGGAGCCCTCCTGCTAAAAGAGCCCGTCGGTGCCCAGCCGTTTGGCACCCCAGTTGGCGACCAGCACGAGGGCCAGCGCGATGACCGAATTGAACAGTCCCACCGCGGTGGCGTAGCCGAACTGTCCCTGCAGCAAGCCGGTCCGGTAAACGTAGGTCTGGAAGATGTCGGCCACCTCGTAGACCGCCGGGTTGTACATGGCGATCACCTGCTGGAAGCCGACCCGAAGAATGTCGCCGACTTGCAGGATCAGCAGGATGGCGACGACCTCCGCGATGCTCGGCAGGGTGATGCGCCAGGTCTGCTGCCAGCGGTTGGCGCCGTCGATCACCGCCGACTCGTACAGGGCGGGATCGACGGTGCTGAGCGCGGCCAGGAAGATGATGGTGCGCCAGCCGGAGCTCTTCCAGATGTCCGAGATCACCAGCAGACCGCGAAAGTGGGGTTTGCTGGCCAGGAAGATGATCGGCTCGCCACCGAACGCCTTGATCACCTCGTTGACCACGCCGCCGTCCAGCGTGGTGAGCCGGAACACCAGGCCGGCCACCACTATCCAGGAGATGAAATGGGGCAGATAGATGATCGTCTGCACGCTGCGCTTGAACGGCGAGTAGCTCACTTCGTTGAGCAGCAAAGCAAGAATTATCGGCACCGGAAAGCCGAACGCGAGCTGATAGAACCCGATCAGCAGGGTGTTGCGGAAGATCAGCGGGAAGTCGCGCGCCTGCAGCAGCCGCTGGAAGTTCTCCAGCCCGATCCAGGGACTGCCCAGGATTCCCTTCACCGGCGTGAACTGCTTGAACGCGATGATGATGCCGTACATCGGCAGGTACTTGAACAGGAAGTAGAACAGCAGGCCGGGGATCAGCAGCAGATAGAGGTAGCGATGCTTGATGACATGCGCAACCAGGGTGGAGCGCTGGGTGAGAGTTCGCGTCGCTGTCTGAACCCGCGTCGTCATTCGGCTACCTCACGGTGAAACGCATCGTAGAAGCGCCGCGGGCAGCCGTCAAGCAAACGTGCGCGGTGCTGGAGGCGCGCGCCGGGAAGTCACTCCGCGGCCTCGGTCCGCGCCGGCACCAGCGACTTGAACAGATCCACCGCCAGCGAGGCGTTGGGCGCGTAGCCGTGGGCGCCGATCTCGTCGCAGAACTGCTGCGTGACCGGAGCGCCGCCGACGCAGATGCTGACATGATCCATTTGCGCCTCCACGAAGGTAGCGACAACCGTGCGCATCTGTTTCATGGTGGTAGTGAGCAGTGCACTGCAGCCGACGATGTCGGCCGCGTGCTCCCGCGCCGCCGCCAGGAAGTTCTCGGCGGACTGATCGACGCCGATATTCACCACTCTGAAGCCGGCGCCTTCGCACAGCATGCACACGATGTTCTTGCCGATATCGTGCAGATCTCCCTTCACCGTTCCCATCACGACAGTGCCTATCGGCTCGACCCCACTGTCGCGCGCGGACAGCAACGGCTGGAGAATCTCCATGCCCGCCTTCATCGCGCGCGCCGCCACCAGCACTTCCGGCAGGTAGATGCGGTTGTGCTTGAAGTCTTCACCGACCACCGCCATCCCGGCCACCAGACCGTCACCGAGCAGTTCGTGGGCGGCGATGCCGAATCGCACTCCGGCCTCGGTCATCTGCTTCACCGTGGCGGCATCGCCGTCGTAGAGTGCCTGATTCATCACCGCATAGTCCAGCACTGCTGCCGCCTCCTGCCTACGCTTCGAGGTAGATGGCATCGTCCTGTACCGTCAGGATGACGCGGGCATCCTTTGCCGCTGCCTGCAGCGCCCGCTGCAGAATGTGGCGCACGTCCGGTCCGTGCTCGAGACGGCGCAGCAGCGCCTCGCCCTCGCCCTCGCCCACCCTCAGGGTGATCTGCAGCCCGTAACGCTCACAGCGCACGACGCGCCCGTCCGGCAGCGTGGCGTCCAGCGCCGTGAGGTATGCGTCGACGTAGTTCACCCCGATCTGGGATCCGTCGGGGGCCGCCGGAGGAATGAGCTGCTCCGCGGCATGGTTCACCGGACCGATCTTGTAACGTGCCAGGGCGCCAGCGCCTCCCACGCGCACGGACATCCGCAACCGAAGCGGCAGCCCGCTCGCTGCGACTGCCGGCAGGCCGGCTCCCCGAGCCGACCCGCGGAGTGTAGCACAGACCGCGCATTTGACCGGGCCGTCCGCGCGCCCCTATGATGCGCCGGTTCGATAATCCCACGATACGAGATGGTGCAGATGCCAACGTTCGACATGAGGCCCGTGGAAGTGGCGCAGGAAGTTCTTGATGGGTTGAAGTCGATCCCATCGGTGACGGTGTACAGCGGGGTGCGCAACTTCGGCTCTGCGCTGTGCGTCTGCGAGGGACTGGCCAACCTCACGCCCGGCCGGCAGCGGTTCGCGGCGCGGGCGCGGACCCTCAGATTCCTCCCCGTGCGCCCCGATCTGACGAGCGAGAGAACCGGCGGCGAAGACGACCTGGAGTATGTCGCGATGGGACGGTGCGGACCGGGCGATGTC
>JAKZWC010000250.1:0-2770 GCA_047515735.1 Spirochaetales bacterium
GTGAGGGTGTCTACCGTACCGGCGACCTCAGCCAGGCTGGAAGCTGCCGTCAGCCCCTCCACCTCGTCGTGCGCCGGGTTGACCGGCACCACGCGGTAGCCGTGCTGCTTGAGCGCGCGTACCGCCCGGTTGGAGTAGCGCTCCGGCTTGCGGCGGGCGCCGAGCACAGCGACCTGATGACTCTTCGATGCCATAACTGGAGCCCAGTGTACGACGCCAGTCCGGCCGTTGCCATGCCGTCTGACGGACTCTACGTATTCTGCTTGCCGATTGTGGGAATGTAGACTCAGTAAATGATTCTCGCCCATTGATGATTGCGGACTTGGTGTTCCACCACAAGAGACGAGACGCCGAATTCACTGGCAAGTTCGTAGATGTCGTCGGCATCTACCACCTGACGGCCGTTCAGCCGCTGTTGCAAACCTGTCGATGGTGCCAGGAATTCGGCGGCGCAGGCACCAATTGGTCGCCAACCATTCGGCGAACGGATAGAGCGGCACAAAGACATGCTCGCGTGTCGTCTGTGCACGTGCGTCATGGATCCATGTAACAACCGAGTCGTCTGCAAGAATCCGCAGCGACGCCCACGTGGCAGACAATTCCGGCCCCCTGATCCCCGCGGAGTCAATCCACTCAATCTCAGACCGAAGCTGCGCCATACTTCAACTCAATCCCGTCCGGCCATTCATTGCCGGCAAGTGGATAACCCTTGTAAGAGCCACTCCCACGATTCACCAACCGCCCCTCGAAGACGGTACTTCCGTGTTGGGTGGTACGTACATGGTCGGTTTCATCACGCGTTTGCGTCGAGGCGCGCGCATCCCTACGGCCCAACTATGGTACCGGTGAACAGCCCATGTGAGCAACGAAGTCGCCTACGCATGTTGCGTAAACGTCGTGCACCGCTTGCATGGCGGCGGACAAGCACGCGAGCATGAGCGTTATGCCGCCTCCGGCGGGTTCCGCCGCCATTGTCGATGAAGCCTCCGCCCGCGCCACCACGCGCGCCATGGCCGCGGTATCGCTGTTCGCCGCCGCCGGCCATCTCGGCATCGAGCTGGTATCCAACTTTCTGCCTATCGTGTACCCGGTTCTGGTGGCCGAGGCGGGCTTTTCGTTTACCCAGGTCGGCACCGTCACCCTGGTGGCGACGCTTGGGATGACCCTGCCGCAGCCGTTGCTGGGACTGGTGGTGAAGCGCTTCGCGGCCGGCCGCCTGGTGGTGGTCGCGGTGGTCTGGTGCGGCCTGTTCTACGGCGCCGTAGGGCTGGTGCCGCGCTTCTGGCCGTTGCTGGTGGTGGTCGCGCTGGGAGGTCTCGGCTCGGCGCTGTTCCACCCCGCCGGCTCGGTGGCGGCCTCGGTCGCGCACAGCCGGCGCCGGGGCGCCTCCATGTCGGTCTTCTCGGTGGGCGGCAACGTCGGCGCTGCCCTCAGTCCCCTGCTGATGGCCGCGGTGATCGGCTGGCAGGGGTTGCGCGGCACCCTGGTAACCGTGCCCCTGGCCCTCGTCACGGCCGCACTGCTGTGGCTCATTCCCGGCCGCGGCGCGGCTCCCGAAAGCGTCGAGCGGACCCTCCGGCGAGGCGCAGAACGCCGCACCGCACCGGATCCGGGCACTCCGGAGTCCACGCGTGACACCGGGACAACAGCAGCCAGGTCGAACGCCATGGAGGCGGCCGGGGAGTCGCCGTCCGCTAGCGGCGCCCGCGCCGCCGGGACCGCACTCGGCCTGATCGTGCTGTTCGCCATGACGCGGTCCTGGTACCAGGTATCGCTCACCACCTACCTGCCGCTGTGGATCGACTCCTACGAAGGCGCTCGCACCGGCATGGCGCAGGTGCTGTTCGTGCTGGTGGGCAGCCTGCCCGCCGGCAGTCTGCTGGGCGGCGCGCTATCGGACCGGGTCGGACGCTGGCAGGTGGTGCTGGCTGCCGCGGCGCTGCTGGTGTTCGCCAACGGTGCTCTGCTGGCGCTGGGTCCGGGCGGCGCTCCGGCCGCCGTGCTGCTCCTCACCGCCGCCATCGGCTGCCTCATCGGCATGACCTATCCGGTGGCCATCATCATGGCGCAGGAAGCGTGGCCGCGGAACATCGGTCTCGCCGGCGGCCTGGTCATGGGACTGGGCTGGCTGCCGGGAGGAGTCGGTGCCTCCGCGGTAGGCCTGCTGGCCGACAGCGCCGGCCTGGAGCGCGCGCTGTCCACGCTGGGGGTGCCGTTGCTGGTGGGCGTAGCGGCAATCGGCGCCTACGCCGTCATCCGCACCCGCACACGCCCCGTCCCGAGCCCATGGGTGCGGTGAGCGGTTCGGATTGCCATCGCCTCATCCGCCAGTGAGTGTGACGGGGGCGGGTATAATCTCCTCACATGAGGTAGAGTTCCTGTCGGCCGATTCGATCACACCCAGGCAGCGCCCAAGCCGCCGTTGGTTGCTGCTGGCACGGAGGATCATCATGAAAACTCATTCTCTCGGACTCGTGTTCATCGCATTGGTGATGGTGCTTGCCGGCTGCAGGGTATCGGTCCACTCAGGCTTCGTCGATCTGGCTCCGCGCTCGCTGGTCGGGTACAAACTGGAATTCACCAATACTCGGCAGCACGATCCAACATCAAGTACGATAAACATCCCGACAGAAGTCACCTATTTCTTTTGGGACGAAGGCGAGGCGCGGAATCCGGAAATCAGGGTTCAGGCGAAGGACTGGTCATACAGACAGAACCGGTACGACATGGTGACCGTTCAGGTAGTATTTGCGCTCACAAGGATTACCGA
>JAKZWC010000251.1:0-5464 GCA_047515735.1 Spirochaetales bacterium
GCGCGGCGCAGCGCATGCTGCAGGCGCTCGACCGGCACCACGGCACGGCGACCGGGGTGTTCAACGGCGACGAATGCCTGGCCGGCACCAATCCAAGCCAGGGGACCGAGCTGTGCGCCGTGGTCGAGTACCTATATTCGCTGGAGTGTCTGGTCGGCGTGCTGGGCGACCCGGCGGCGGCGGACCGGCTGGAGAGCATCGCCTTCAACGCGCTGCCGGCGACCTTCTCCCCGGACATGTGGGCGCATCAGTACGACCAGCAGGTGAATCAGATCGAGTGCAGCGTGCGCGAGGACCGGATCTGGAATACCAACGGACCCGATGCCAACGTCTTTGGCCTGGAACCCCACTTCGGCTGCTGCACCGCCAACCTCAGCCAGGGGTGGCCCAAGTTCGCGGCTCATCTGTGGATGCGTTCGCGCGACGGCGGCCTCGTGGCCGCGGCCTACGCCCCCTCTACGCTGGAGATAGAGGTGGGCGGCGTACCGGTGCGCGTCGAGCTGCAGACCGATTACCCCTTCCGGGAGGAACTGCGGTTCACGGTAAGGACGCAGCGGGCGGTGCGCTTCCCGCTATACCTGCGCATTCCCGGCTGGGCGCAGGCGGCGACGCTCGCGGTCGCCGGCCGCCCCACCCCGGTAGCAGGCGCTGGCACGTTCCACTCCATCGAGCGGGACTGGGACGGCGTCAGCGAGGTCGTGCTGTCGCTGCCGATGACGCCACGCATCCTGCAGCGGCCGCGCGGCGCCATCTCGCTGGCGCGGGGACCGCTGCTCTACGCACTGCGGGTCGGCGAACGCTGGCAGCGGATCAACCAGGACCAGCCGCACCGCGAGCTGCCGCACGCCGACTGGGAGATCTACCCCACCACGTCGTGGAACTTCGCGCTGGAGCTGGGGGACGGTGAGCTGAGCGAAGCCGTTCGATTCACCGAGCACCCGCTCGGTTCACCGGTATTCGCACCCGTGACGCCGCCCGTCAGCGCCACCGTCAGCGGCCGCCGCGTGCCCGAATGGAGCGTGGTCAACGGCTCGGCCGCCCCGCCGCCGCCCGGTCCGGTACGGGGCGCGGGTCCAGCCGAGGAACTGACCCTGATCCCCTACGGCTGCAGCAACCTGCGCAGCGCCGAGTTTCCCGTGCTGTAGTGCCATGACACCTGCCGGCCACGGCACCGCCCTCAATCCCGCAGCCCGGTCTGCCCGCCTCGGAATCGCCGGTAGTCTTCGAGCGCAAACACGGTGCCCGGCCGCGCCCACGGCACGTTCATCTCACTGAAGAGCTGCTCCTCGGCAACGGCCTGAAGAATCACCTCGTCGATGCCCTGGATCACGGTCTTGGTGGAGTCCTTCTCGGGCGTCCGCGTGATGCGGCCGGGATCGATGGTGTGGATCGCCGAGGACTCGTGGGCCCCGTTCACGATCAGGGTCTGGGTGCCGGCCGTCTCCAGATCGCAGACGAAGACATTTGGGTCGCGCACGCGTCGGCGCACGCTGGCGAGCAGGCGCGAGCGCATGGTCTCCGGGCCGTCGCAGGGGATGTTCTCCACGACGCCGTTCAGGTACTTCACCTGGGCCTGCCCGGGTGTCCACCGCAACGTCCCCAGCTCGCCGCGAGCCACGAGCTGCGGGCCGGCCAGGCGTTCGCTGCAGTGCGTGACGAAGGCGTACAGCGTGGGCCCGTCGCGCGTCTCCACCCGCAGGCAGGCCGTGTCCAGGCTCTCGATATCGTGGCCGCGGTAGAGTTCGGCCTGCACCGACTTCAGTCTGGCCGGCGCCAAGAGCTCGCTGCCGGCCAAGAAGCCGACCATGTTCAACTGGTGCGCGAGGGCGTTGTTGAACGGGCTGTCCAGCACCCAGGTGCTGCCGGTCTTGAGCCGGCCGGCCCAGCCGTTGCGCGCGTAGTAGCTGTCCGGACGCGGCCACAGCCCCCAGTACTTGATGGTGTGCACGGTGCCCAAGTGGCCGTCGGCAAGCAGGCGCTTCATGGTCAGGGTCTCGGAGGCGTACATGGTCTGATAGGCCACGGCCGTGAACCTGCCGGTCGTCTGTTCGGTCGACGCCATGGCCCGCACCTCCTGCACCGTGGCGGCAACCGGCTTCTCCACGAGCACGTTGGCGCCGGCCCGCATGGCATCGATGCTCATGGGGGCGTGCAGGGGAATCCCCGTGGGCACCAGGCAGAGGTCGATCCGGTTCCGGAAGTGTGCCAGCATCCGGGTGTGGTCGGTAAAGAGAGCGCAGCCCAGGCTCTTCAGGTGGGCGCACTTCTCGGCCTCCTCGTCCTGGTTGATGACCGTGGCGCCGACGACGCGCATGTGTCCGGCCTCCACCTCGGCCATCAGATCGCAATAGTGAGTGGCGCCGAAGCCGGACACGCCGATGATGCACGCGCTTGTCATGGGACGGCTCCTATCTTGCACCTAATGGCTCGGCGTCGTAGCGAACGGGGTGAGCTGCAACTCGTGGGTCCAGCACGAGCGGTCCTGCGTGTGCAGGTAGTAGAACGCTTCGGCGATCTTGACCGGATCCATCACCACCTCGGGCCGTTCCCGCGCCAGCGGCAAGGCGCGCGTGCCGGGTGAGTCGATGAGGCCGTCGATCACGATGTTCACCACGTGCACGCCATGCACCGAGTACTCCTCGGTGAGCACCTGGGCGAGTGCGCGCATCATCACCCGGGGATAGTAGAGCGACTGGCCGGTCAACCGCTTGCGCCCGCGCAGCGACGCCGCATTGTTGGTCAGGAGGAAGGAACCCGAGCCACGCTCGCGCATCGCCGGGAGCACCTCCTTGGCGACCAGGAAGGGGCCGCGGCTGGCCAACTGCTGGGCGGTGTCGAACAGCTCGGTCGGGATGTACTCCAGCAACTCCTTGCCGGGCGGCAGCTCGCGGCCTTCCAGGTAGCCGGCATTGTAGACCACCACGTCCGGCTCGCCGGCCGCGTGGCGGATGGTCGCGAACGCCTGCGCGATCGACTGCTCCGATACCAGGTCCAACTCCACGATCATGCATGAGCCTCCCTGGGCGTCGATCGCCTCCTTGAGCCCGGCGGCGTTGGCGGCCCGCCGCGTCGTGAGCACCGTGAAGCAGCCCTCGGCGGCGAACTTCTGCGCCACCGCACCGCCCACGCCCCAGCGCATCCCGATCGGCAGGCCGCCGCCGTCCAGTGTGCCGCCGTGCACCAGCCGGGTGTTGCGTCCATCCGCCTGCCACTTGGAGGTCGCTCCGATCACGACCGCGATCTGCTGAAAGTCGGAATTCATCGTGCCCCGTACCATACCCCCAGGCGCCGGCACCGGTCGCGCCAGTGGCAAGGAAATGGCCAATTGGCTATAACCTTTTCTATGGCTATCGCGCAACTCATCCGGGAGGCCCGCAAGCGTGCGGAGCTCACTCAGGCCGAGCTGGCCCGACGTGCGCGCGTGGCGCAGTCGACGGTGGGCCGCATCGAGGCTGGTACTCGCGTGCCCTCGACAGAACTCGCGGAGCGCCTGGTACGAGCGGCCGGTTTCGAGATTCGGGTGGCGCTCGGCGAACCGGATCCGGACACCGACTCGATGTTCGAGCGGACGTTACGACGCAGTCCCGCCGAGCGGCTTGACGACGCGGCCCGGGCGGCCCGCTTCGTGCTGCGCGGACGCCGCGCCATGCAACGTAGCGCCAATGGCTGACGGCGATTTCGACCCGCAGCGAATGCTCGCGGCTTTACACGAGTCGGGCGTGCAATTCGTGCGTTTTTTCGGAACCTCTCCGAGGACTCGATCCTGAACCTGAGCACGCGGGCCGGGGACCTGGACCTGGCATTCCGCCCCAGCGGCACCCAGGGCTACGCCGACCTGAAGCGGGAGGCGGTGGATCTCGAACTTGAGGCGGGCGTACGCATCCTCGTCGCCTCGCTGGCGGACGTCATTCGATCCAAGGAAGCCGCCAACCGGGGAAAGGACCGTATGGCGTTGCCACGCCTCCGCCGACTACGTGATCGGTGGCGCCGCGGATAGGCCAGGCCCGCCAGGGCTCGCCAGGGCGTGGCTTCTTGACACGGGTGCCGGCGTGTGGCACGAGAGGCCCGATGCAGACAACCAGAGACGCCGGACCGGCTAGCGGCAGCCTGGAGGCGGCGCAGGCACACCTGGACGAGCATGGCTACTGCGTGGTCGAAGGTGCGATCAGTGCCGGTGCCGCGGCGGCGCTCCGCGAACGGCTCATCGAGCAGGCCGCGGCGGAGGCCCAACTCGGCGAGACCCACCAGCTTCCGGACAAGAAGCAGCTCATCTACTTTCTCCTGAACAAGGGCCAGGGATTCCGCGACCTGCTGTTCCATCCCGCCATGCGCAGCCTCGTGGAGCACGTGATCGGACGGCACTACCTGCTGTCCTCCTACAACGGCCATCTCGCCCTACCCGGCGGCACCACCAGATTCCACACCGACCAGTGGTGGATGCCGCCCCCGACCACCGCCGCGCGAGGGACGCTACTGCGACCGGGATCGATCGACCGCGACGCCCATCGCGGCCACTACCAGCTCGGCGAGGAAGGCATGCAACCCGTTGCCATCGCACCGGCCTGCGTCTGCAACGTGATGTGGACCATCGACGACTTCACCGCCGAGAACGGCGCCACCATCGTGGTGCCCGGCAGCCACCTGTTCGGCCGCGAACCGGACCAGGAGCTCGACGCGGAAGCCGGCTGGTCGCCTGCCGTAGCGCCGGCCGGAAGCTTCATCGTGCTCGACGGGCGCGTGTGGCACTCGACCGGCGAAAACCGGACCGGCCGCCCCCGCATCGGCCTGACCACCAATTTCTGCGCCTGGCAGTTCCGCCAGCAGGAAAACCTCGCCATGGGGGTGTCCCCCGAGGTCCTGGCGCACGCCTCACCCGAGCTGCTGGACCTGATCGGCTTCCGCCCCACCTTCGGCTACGGCGGCATCGAGGCCCGCGAACGGATTGCCCGTGGCCAGTACGGGCTGGGAGAGCTGAAGCCCGAGTAGCGTCCCGCGTCGGCGCCCCGCGGAGAGTTTGCAGACCGCGATGACCTGGGGTAACTTCGCTCGAAATGGATTCACGAACCGATTCTGGTACTGCTGCTGCCGGGGCTTCGGCGGGGCTGGCGGCTCTGGAGCGGGATGGGTTCCTGTTGGTGCCCGGAGCGCTCGACGAGGAAACGGTGGCGGAGTGGAAGCACACGCTCTATGACCTGCACCGCCGCGGCCTGAACGAAATCGACAACAGTGTCGGCAACGTGGCCTTCGAGAGCCTGCTGCGGCTCGTACCGGAGCTGTCGCGGGGCCTGATCGGCCACCCCAGCGTCGCCCCCTACCTCAAGACGATGCTCGGCAGGCAGTGCCAGCTCCGGTCGCTGCGCGCGCACCTCAACCCGCGCGCCTATCGCCAGGAATGGCACATGGATTTCGCCGATTACCACTACCAGGAACGCAAGGCCCAGGCGGCGCGCCCGCTGTGCGCGCT
>JAKZWC010000252.1:0-6771 GCA_047515735.1 Spirochaetales bacterium
ACATGGGGCGAACGTGTCTACCCCTTGCGCGACGCCGTCGGGACTTTCCCGGGCCCACTGTTTCTTTTTCGGCGGTTGCCACCGTTGTCTTCACCCCGTAGAGAACCGTTCCCCTCCTCCGCCGCTTCCACGGCAGCTATCTCGATCATGCGCTCCACGGCAGCCCGCACATGGGGCAGCTTGGTGGCGACCATGTACTGGCGCAACATTTCGTAATGTTGGTCGGTTACGGTCACTCTATGCATGCAGCAGTACCTTTTCCGTCCCAGATGTACTACAGGGCACGGCGGTATGTCAACCCCCGGGAAACCCAAAAAACCGTCGGGGCGAATGAAATCCCCGACGGCCCTGGAGGTATCGATCTGCAGTAACCGAGTACCGCCGCGTCTCCCGTGGACCCGGCGGGCCGTCCTGCTGCGCAACATTCCTGCCGCGCGGTGGTACTATAGCACTCGCGCGGCGGCGGTGCAACCCGCGGTCGCCGCGTGGGGTGCGAACCCATTTTGTGGCAGGGGCAGAAAAGACCCCCCAGTCGATAGCACAATGGCTATGACTGGGAGATCAACATGGATAAGGAATTGGTGGCTCATTTCGTTGAGCACGTCAAGCTCGCCGACGGTGGCGAGTGCGATGTCAGCAGCGCCGTTGGGATGCTGAGGTTGGAACTGCGAGTGCACGAGCATCTGATACAGCTCGGCCGGCAGGCAGTCCAGCACCTGGCCACGGAGGTTGGCACCGGCTACCAGGGGCCACGGATGAAGCGTGGCAAGGGCGTGTTTCGGTTCAAGGGGAATCGTCCCAAGACGGTGCACGGACTGTATGGACCGGTCACCTTGACGCGTGCCTACTACGCCAGCGGAAGTGGGGAGACCTGGGTGCCCCTGGATGAGCGGTTGGGGATCGGTGATGGGCAGACCCCCGCCTGTGAGTATCATCTGGCGCAGTTCGCGGGCCTGGGGCCGTATCAAAGGAGCCTGAGTCATTTCCATACCATCTTTCGTCCCGCTGGGGTGGATAAGATCTCGCTGCACAAGAGCGAGTGCATGGTCGACGCGCTCGGTGCGCGGCTGGAGCGGCAGCGTCAGCAGGAGATCGAGGAGCTATTCCGGCACGCCGGCAGCGTCGAGGTCGCCGATGAGATCGTCGGCACTATGGTGGCAGGTATCGATGCCGGGAAAGTACCGACCAAGGGCAACCAGCGCGTAGATGACGACAACAGAACCAGATACGACCGTGAGTTCCGAGACGTCAAGGTGGCGAGCGTCTCTGAACTGGAGTTCGACGAGGTACACCAGGAGGCACGCTGTAGCAAAACCTCGTATGTGCTGGGCATCGAGCATGCCGATGACTTCTTCCCGCGCATCTGGGTGGAGATGAACCGACGCCGCGACCATCTGAGCAAGCTCCGGCTGCTGTTCATCGGTGCTGGCGCGGAGTGAATTTGGCACCGCGTGGCAGCTATCGACCACCCCGACAGTGTGCACATCCTGGATTTCTGCCACGCCGTCGATCATCTCGCGGAGGTGTGCAAGCTCCTCCACGGGCAGGGTGCCGAGCAGTTCGACACGCGCCTGAAGCAGTGGCGCGCCAGACTGCGCCAAGACGGCGCGGCAGTGATCGATGACCTGCGCCAGGTGCGCGACGCTCAGCGTGCCCACGGCGACGATATGCAACGCGAGATCAACTACTTCGAAGCCAACCGCGAGCGCATGGACTACCAGCGGTACCGCAACGACCAGCTGCCGATCGGCAGCGGCACCGTGGAAAGCGCCTGCAAGCACGTGGTCGCCGCGCGGATGCAGGGTAGCGGCATGACCTGGACTCTGAAAGGAGCGCAGCACATGCTCCAGCTTCGCGCATCGATCATGAATTCACGCTACGCCCGCGACCACCAACACTCCCTACCCGACCCTCCCCAGCCGGCCGAACTGCTCGTCGCTGCGTGATTGTGCCACAATCCGGGGTCGCACCCGTCCGTAGCCGAGCCCTTGATCCGCTGCCGGGTAATACGCGACACTACGCGGCCATTACGGCCGGGAGAATGTCATGAGCAAGCGAGAGCCGCAGCCCACGCCTGCGGGCCAGTGGGTGTCCTACCGCCCGGAGATCAAGGTGCTGGACTGCACCATCCGCGACGGCGGCCTGATGAACGATCACCAGTTCACCGACGAAACCGTGCGGGCGGTCTACGATGCCTGCGTAGCGGGTGGCGTCGACTACATGGAGATCGGCTATATCAACTCCCGCGTGCAGTTTCCCCCCGGCGAAAATGGACCGTGGAAACACAGCCGGGAGGATGACATCCGCCGCATCGTGGGCGACAACGATACGCCGTTGAAGCTGTCCGCCATGGCCGACGCCGAGAAGAGCGACTACAAGGAGGACATCCTGCCCAAGTCGGAGAGCGTGCTGGACATGATCCGCGTAGCCACCTACATCCACCAGATTCCCCTGGCCCTGGACATGGTGAAGGACGCCCACGACAAGGGCTACGAGACGTCGCTCAACCTGATGGCCCTTTCCACGGTGCCCGAGCGCGAGTTGAACGAGGCACTGAACCTGGTGGCCCGTTCCGAGGTGGGGGTCATCTGTATCGTGGACAGCTTCGGCGCGCTCTACGGCGAGCAGATCGACGACTACATGGACAAGTTCCTCAGCTACGCCACGGCGGCCGGCAAGGAGGTGGGGATGCACGCCCACAACAACCGGCAACTGGCCTTCGCCAACACCATCCAGGCCACCATCCGGGGGGCCAACCGGCTGGACGCCAGCATGGCCGGGCTGGGCCGCGGCGCGGGCAACTGTCCCATGGAACTGCTGCTCAGCTTTCTCCACAACCCCAAGTTCCGGCTGCGCCCGGTGCTGCATTGCATCCAGCATGCCATCGAGCCGATGCGCGAGGAGCTGAAGTGGGGCTTCGACTACTCGTACATGATCACCGGCGTGCTCAACCAGCACCCCCGCGCCGGGATGAGGTTCAACGAATCGGAGCACCGCGGCGACATCATTCGGTTCTACGACTCCCTCGAAGACGAGGATTGACCGGGCGAGGCCCCGGCAGCCGCCGCGCCGCTCAGCCGACCACCGGCACGCCGTCCGCCCTGCGCCGGTGCGGCGTGCCGTGGTTGCCGGCCCGGAGGTCGGCCGCGGTCCAGCCGAGCTTCCCATGACGGATCACGCCGTAGCGGATCCGTCCTTCATCGGCGAAGGGGCGCACCTCCGGCAGGTCCATCCAGATCCGCAGCAGCAGCCGCTTGCGCGACTCCTCGGCAACCGGCTCGTGGCCGGAGCGACCGTGGAACACCGTGTAGTTGTTGCACCACACGATGTCGCCCGGGTGCAGCGGAAAGGCAAAGCTGTGGGCCGCGGCGGTGGCCTGGATGTAGTCGAACATCTCCTGCTCTTCCTCAGTAAGGGGGACCCCGGAGCGTTCCATCCCGCGCTTGATCCAACCGCTGTTGAAGCGGCAGCTCACCCTGCCCTGGGCCGTGCTGAACGCCGGCACGAAATACTCTGACACCGGCGCCTCGCCCGGCGCCTCCTCCTCGGCGCGGTTCCACACGAACCCCTGGTATAGCCGCGGCAGCCACTCGGAGTGGTGGCGCAGAATCTCGTTGTAGACGGCCATCGAACTGGCGACGTGGCTGTACGGGTCATCCGGAGCCTGGCGCACGCAGTACAGCCCGACGCAATCCGCCAGGTCTACGTGCAGACCGATCCTCCCTGGATTGCCGACTCCGCGGGTGCCCTGCTGCGGACGCAGCTTGCCGTCGGTCACGTAGTGCAGCAGGCCCGCCTCGCTGTTCTGGGTGACCCCGGTCCCCAGGTGCGTGTTCAGCCCCCAGTACAGTTTCTCCAGGGCATCCAGCTCGTGCCCCTCGGTGGGCACGCCGTGCAGCACCGCCATTCCGCGGCCATCCCGCAACTGGTGCTGGATGGCGCGCAGGGTGTCCTCCAGGGAAGGCAGCGGAAACCGCTCCCCGGTGATCTCGGCGAGTTGCAGGCCCTGCCGCTGCACTCCACGTAGCGCGGCTTCCAGCTCGGCCTGCTGGACCGCGGTAAGTGAAAACTCCCACGAGCGGTCGCGCTCCAGGTCGGCGCCGGTCCAGGCGCTCGGCTCCGTGACCGGTTGCATCCACGCGGTAACCGCTACGCTCACTCTACCGCCCCGTCGGCCAGACCGAAGCGGCGGCGCAGCCCCTCCAGCGAGAATTCGTCGCCGCGCACGAAGTCGATCATCTCCTGCTCACGGGCGACGATCTCCGCCGCCGCCTGCGGCACCCGGTCGGCGATCTCCAGCGGGATCTTCACCACCCCGTTCTCGTCGCCGTGAATCAGATCGCCGGGCAGCACCTCCACTTCGCTGACCACCACCGGCAGGTTCACGTCGACCACCTGGAAGCGGCCGTGGGCCGGCGTCATGCCGGGCGCGAAGTACTGGAACCCCAGCGGTCGCACTCCCTCCAGGTCGCGGATACCGCCGTCGGTGACCAGCCCGATGGCGCCGAGGGCGTGGGCGGTGTTCGCCATCACGTCGCCGCAGTGGCAGGAGTGGGAGTTGCGCGGCGAGATGTCCTTGAACACCAGCACCACCGGCTTGGGGGCCGCCGCAACCGCCTCCCACAGGCGCAGCATCGGCGCCCGGCTCTGCTGCCGCGACGGCGTCATGGAGTCCACGGTGGCAGTGACGGCGTAGCCAAGCATCACCCCCAGCTCCGGGAACTGGCAACGGATCCCCCATCCCATGAACCCCTCCGAGTCGTGCCGCACTTCGAACGGCTCGATGGCGTTGCAGATGGTCGGCGTATCGATCTTTTTGAGGGCCTCGAACTGCTCCAGGGTAAGCATACCGGCAGCATGACCTACCAGGGCACGAGGGCCAAGCCCCGTGCCGCCTGCCTCTGCCGCGTGGGCTCCGGCAACAGCGGCAACTTCGGCGTGGTCGGGTACGCTGATCGGCGTCCGTTACGCCACGGCTCCACGCCGCCCCTGGTACGTCTGTCTCAAGAGCCAGGCGCTGGTCCTGCCGGAGAGGTGGTCGCGTACCGTTCGGTGGTCCGGGTCGTCCCAGAGATTGTGTGCCTCATGGGGGTCTCGCTCCAGGTCGTAGAGCTCGCCCTGGGCCGCGTCCGCCGCACCGGAGCGCCGCCATAGGTTCAGCTTCCATCGGTCCTGGCGCCACATGGTACCGAGCATCGGTTCGCCGTCGTAGCCGTTGGCCGACAGGGTGTCGCGCCCCATGTGCATGCCGGCCGCATAACCGCGCCGCCGGAGCGCGTCGGCGTCGAGCACGTTGACCCCGTCCGGCATCCATGACCGCACCTGCCCGGGGTCGACGCCGGCCTCCAGCAGGCAGGTGGCAGCCAGGTCATGCAACTGGCAGGGCGCGTCGACCGACCCGCCCACCGACCAATCCTCAACGGTACCCGGGCGGCGAATGATGAGCGGCACCCGCACGCAGGCCTCGTAGAAGAACGGGCCCTTCGCCCAGATGCCATGGTCTCCGATCATGTCGCCGTGGTCGCTGGTGAATACCACGATCGTATCTTCAGCCAACCCCGACTCATCGAGGCAGTCGAGCACCCGACCGATCTGCTGATCGATCAGGGCGACCGCCGCGTGGTAGCCGGTGCGCCAGCGGCGCATGATCTCCGGGTATGGCGCCGTGCCGTACTTCGCCACGTAGCGCCGCAGGTAGTTGTGCATGTAGCTGTGGACGCCGTAGCGTTGCAGCGCGTCCGTGCGCCGGTCGAAAGACTCGTCTGCCGCCACCGGCTCCGGCAGGTTGTCGATCTCCAGAAGCTGCTCGATCTCCGCTGGATGGTTCCAGTATGGGTTGTGCGGATCGAAGACGCTGCAGTAGAGGAAGAACGGTTTCGACCGATCGCGTCCCCTGGTGAGGAACTCGTTGCAGCGCTCGGCTGCCCAGGTTGTCTGGTGAACCGAGACGGGTGTGTCGCCCACCATGGCACGGTCTTCCCCGAGACGCGCGAGGTATGCCGGGTCACGGTCCGCCAACCAGCGATGGTAAGCGTTCACCGGAGCGAAGTGAGTGAATGGCGCCATGCACCATTCGTAGACCCGAAAACCGTCATGAGGGTGGCGCTGCTCGGCCTCCCGGTCCGCCTTCTGCAGATGGAGCTTACCGACGAGGGCGGTGTCGTATCCCGCGGCCGCCAGCCGTTCGGCAAACGACACCTCCTCCGGCGGCAGGCAGTCGTGGTTGTTGAAGCAGCCGTGCCCGGGCAGGTGCTTGCCGGTCCAGAAACTCGCCCGGCTCGGCGAGCAGATCGGATTGTTGACGTAGCAGGCGTCATAGCGCACGCCCTGGTCGGCCAGACGGTCGAGGTTCGGGGTGTGCACCCCGGGCACGCCGTAGCAGCCCAGGGAATCCCAGCGCTGCTGGTCGGTCATGAAGACCAGGATGTTCGGTTGTACGGGCACAATAATCCTATACGCTGAAGGGATCCTATACGCTGAAGGCCACCGAGCCGTCGTTGCGTAGCAACGGTTCTTGCGCGGGGGGCTCGGGTCGCGCCGACGCCTGTGCCTGCGCCAGCGCCGCAGCGTCGAGATCGATCCCCAGGCCGGGCGCCTCGGGCACGGAGAGAAAACCGCCTTCGCGCTGGAAGGCGGTCCGGTACATGGCATTCGCCGGCGCCTCGTCCTGCTTGGTGTACTCCTGGGTGACGAAGTTGGGGATGCAGGTATCCAGGTGCACCGAGGCTGCGGTCAGCACCGGGCCGAGGAAGTTGTGGGTTACCACGGCGC
>JAKZWC010000253.1:0-2805 GCA_047515735.1 Spirochaetales bacterium
GGCGGTGCCGCAGGGGCGCGACATGGTCAACCAGCTCTACCATCACCCGTCGATCATCATCTGGGCGCTCGGCGAGCAGCCGAGCATCGAGAACTTCGAGAAGCTGTGCATGGCGCTGGTGACCGCCGCCGGCGAGGAGGACCCCACCCGGTTCCTGCAGCAGGGCGCCTGCGTGTGGGAGTGGGAGATCGCCAGGCGAAAGTACGATTGGCCGATCGACTATCATCTGCTGTGCGGCTGGTTCCCGCCCGACATGAACTACCTGATCAAGCCGTTCCGCACCTTGCCCGACTCCGAGGGGCCGGCGGGCAGCTCGGTGGCCGACCTGGCGATCAAGAAGCGCAGCCTGCTGGAGTTCATCGGCGAGTTCGGGCCGCCGGAGTCGCTGCCGAACCTGGAGTCGCTGCGCCGCTTCCTGCCGGAGAAGGAGCTGTGGCCGCTGGACTGGAAGGCGCTGGAGCGGCTCTGCCTGCACGGCGACATCCTGCTGCGCTGGATTCCCGAGCCGCACAGCCTGCAGCAGTTGATCGACGACAGCCAGGCCTACCAGGCGTTCCTGTACAAGTACCATGTCGAGTTCTACCGCCGGCACAAGTTCGATCCCTGCAACGGCTGCCTGTTTTTCCACTTCAAGGACTGCTGGCCGGCGATCACCGCGTCGGTGGTGGACTACTACGGCGAGAAGAAGAAGGCCTGGTATACGCTCAGGCAGGCGTTCAGTCCGCTGCACGTGATGATGGAGTGGCCGGACCTGGAGGGCGAATCCGCCGGCGCCACGCTGCGCAAGGCAGTGCACGTGGTGAACGACTATCACCACCCCTATGACGCGCTCACGGTGCAGTGGCAGGTAGTCGACGGCGACGGTACCGTGCTGACCGGCGACAGCATCGCCTGCCGCATCGCCGACAACGGCCTAGCCGCCGTGGGTGAGGTGGTGTGGCAGATCCCGGAGCGTGCCGCCGCGCAGTATGCGATCCGGCTGCGCCTCGACGCCGCGGATCAGCACGTGTCCGGCAACGAGTACCTGGTCAAGGTGCGCCCGGGCTGATGCGAGAGTCGTGACGTCCGGCGATGCATCTGCCGCGGGTCTCGTGATCTTCGGCCCCGGCTGAGCGGGGAGGGGCCTGCGTGCTCGGCTACCTGTTGCGGCGCGTGCTGCTGATGACGGTCACCGTGCTGGCGATCTCGGTGCTGGCGTTCATCATCATCCAGTTGCCGCCCGGCGACTACCTGAGCACGGTGATCGCAAACCTGCAGGCGCGCGGGGTGCCGGTCAACCAGGAGATGATCCGCTCCCTGGAGAACCAATACGGGCTTAACCTGCCGCTGCACGCACAGTACCTCAAGTGGATGTGGAATATGCTGCACGGCGACATGGGGCGCTCGTTCCAGTGGAACGAGCCGGTCAGCAAGCTGATCGGCGAGCGGCGGCTGCTCACCGTGCTGATCTCCACCCTCACCCTGATTCTCTCCTGCCTGGTGGCGGTGCCGATCGGCATCTACTCTGCCACCCACCAGTACTCGTTCTTCGACTACGGCTTCAGCGTGATCGGGTTCATCGGCCTGGCGACCCCCAACTTCCTGCTCGCGCTGGTGCTGATGTTCATGTTCAACCGCCTGTTCGGGCTCAGCGCCGGCGGGCTGTTCTCCTCCGCCTACCAGTTCGCGCCGTGGAGCATCGGCAAGGTGCTGGACCTGCTCGCGCACCTGCCGATACCGCTGCTGGTGATCGGCGCCGCCGGCACCGCCGAGATCGTGCGCGTGATGCGCGGCAGCCTGCTCGACGAGCTGCGCCGCCAGTACGTGATCACGGCCCGCGCCAAGGGGATCGGCGAGGGGCGGCTGCTGATGAAGTACCCGGTGCGCATGGCGCTCAACCCGATCATCAGCACCATCGGCTGGACGCTGCCGGGGATCGTGTCGGGCGAGACCATCACGGCCATCGTGCTGAGCCTGCCGAGCACCGGACCGCTGCTGTTCCGGGCGCTGCTGGCGCAGGACATGTACCTGGCCGGCAGCACCGAGATGCTGCTCACCGTCCTCACCGTGCTCGGCACCCTGGTCTCCGACGTGATGCTGGTGTGGGGCGACCCGCGCATCCGCTACGCGCGGCGGGAGAGCGGTTAGCGTGGCGCGTTTGCTGACCCGGACCGCGCGCGCGGCCCGGATGTCGCGTACGCGCGACGACGAGAGCTACTACCTGTCGTCGCAGTGGCAGCTGATGTGGCGCAAGTTCAAACGTCACCGGCTCGCCACCGCGGGGCTGGCGGTGTTGGCCGTGCTGTACGTGAGCGCCGCGTTCGCGGAGTTCTTCGCCCCGTACGACATCGCGAAGCGCTACCCGGCGTGCGTATTCTGCCCGCCGCAGCGCATCCACTTCTTCGCCGACGGCCGGCTGCATCTGCGCCCGTTCGTGTACCCGCTCGCCGAGACCCGCGATCCGGTCACCCTGCGCCGTACCTACACCGAGGACCGCAGCCGCCGGCTGCCGCTGCGCCTGCTGGTGCGCGGCGACCAGTACGAGCTGTGGAACCTGATCCCCGGCGACCTGCACCTGTTCGGGACCAGTTGGGCCGCGACCTGTTCTCGCGCAACCTGCACGCGGCTCGTATCTCGCTGACCATCGGCCTGGTGGGGGTGGCGATCAGCTTCGTGCTCGGCTGCGCCCTGGGGGGCATCTCCGGCTACTACGGCGGCGTGCCCGACCTGGTGATCCAGCGCGTGATCGAGTTCCTGATCTCGATTCCGACCATTCCGCTGTGGATGGCGCTGAGCGCCGCGCTGCCGCCGCGCTGGACGCCGATC
>JAKZWC010000254.1:0-7172 GCA_047515735.1 Spirochaetales bacterium
CACGGCGCATCAGGTCGGCGAACGGGCCGGCGCCTTCGGTGGAGCCGTTGATCGCGCCGGTCACCACCGGCACCTTGGCCATCGCCATGGTGGGCCGGCAGCGTCCGGCCACGGTGTCGGCCAGCAGCCGCGCGGCGCGCTCCCCGGTGGAGAGGGCGTCGCGGTGGGGGTAGGTCTCCCATGCCAGCAGGGCGTCGGCGCCATGCACCATCGCGGCGGTGACGTGGGCGTGCAGGTCGAGGGTGGCCACCACCGGTGTTTCCGCGCCCACCAGCGCTCGCACCGCGCCGATCAGGTCGCCCTCCGGGTCGCCGACGTGCTCGGCCGCGGCGGCGCCGTGCAGCGGCAACAGCACGCCGTCCACCGGCAGCGCCGCGCGTAGCCGCTTGAGGATCCCGCCCTTCAGCTCCTCGTAGGTATCCCTGGTGAGCGGGCCGCCGGCGCAGGTGCTGGCGTACAGCAGGGGCACCGGCGTGAGGTGGCGCTCGCGCAGCACCTGCAGCATCCCGGCCACCGCGCCGGTGGCGCCGGCCAGCAGTTCCTCGCCGCAGAGCAACTCGTAGCGCTCGTACCAGGAGCGGTCGATCGGCGCGCCGCCGAGGTGGTTGCACTCGGTGAAGATGGCGCCGATCGCCACCCGCGGGTGCGCCGTGGGGTCGTGCAGCCGGCCACCGGTGCGCGCCACCTCCGTCACTCGATTACCTACTAGCGAAGCCATACGCTCACTGCCGGGGACTCGGCGGGAGCCTACGGTATCGCCTGCGCTTGCGGAACGGAATCCCCAGAAAGTCGCTGAGGATATCCAGTAGGTCCAACAACAGAATGAACACGCTGCCCCTCGTGCACCGCTTCGTCGGTACAATGGCAAGGGTATACTGAAACCGGCGCATCCGTCGCCCGACCAGAGCGCTGGGCCACATATCCGACGCTATACCCCGACCGCCGCTGCTCGCGCCTCGTCGTCGGCCATCAGCAACAGCATGGCAACCGCCTGGCCCACGGTCTCCGGCCAGAAGTTGGAGCCGAAGCCGTTGATCTGGTCGGCCGGCACCTCGAACACTTCGTGGCCGCCGCCGAAGGTCCTGGGGCTGTCCGGGTTGTCGTACTGCATGTAGGTCATCCAGGCCGCGTGCTGCTCCATGCTGTAGCGGTACAGCGGGTCGCCGGTGGCCTTGAACGCCAGGTACAGGCACATGGTGCACTCGGGCCGGATCCAGCCCTGCAGTGCGCCCACGGTCTTGCAGTCCATCCCGTTCCAGCGCGCCTCCTTGCGATAGTAGCCGTAGTTGATATCGAACAACCACTGCTGCGCCACCAGGTAGTTGGCGGCGTCTCGAGTCATCGCCTGGTGCGCTTCCTCGCCGCTGGCGAGGGCGAGCGCGGCATAGCCCATGGCTGCGTACATGGCGGTGGTTGAGTCGGGCAGGCCGAAAGAGTCGATCTCGCCGCCGTGCATCTGCCAGCGGTTGTTCGACAGCCACTCGCGGTGGGAGAACGCCGCCGCCCGCCGCGCCGCCTCCAGGTAGCGCTGCTCGCCGGTGACGGCGTACAGCTCCGCCCACAGCAGCACGGCGCTGGTGACGCCGCCGAGGTTGGAGGGCCAGATCGCCGCGCCCTCCTGCAGCATCACGCTGCAGTCCAGGTCGCCGTCGGCCTGCTGCCGGCGCAGCAGGAACGCCGCCGCCTTGCGCGCCCGCTGCAGCAGGACCGCGTCGCCGGTTTTTTCATACAGCAGGCACAGGAAGTAGCCGACCTTGCCGGCGTCGCACACCCACAGCGTCCTGGGGCTGTAGCGGTCCGCCATCCAGTTGGAGATGTGGAAGTCGCCGTGCTCGTCGCGCTCCATCCAGTAAGCGCCGTCCACCGGCGAGGCGGGATCGTCGATCTGCCACGGCAGGTGGACGATGGCGTTGCGCAGCCTGGCGTAGCGCGCGCGGCTCCAGTCGTCGTCGTAGCGTTCGGCGTAGAGCAGCAGGAAGTAGGCGGTCCAGATGTCCCAGGAGGCTCCCCAGTCGAGGCTGTGCACCTTCTCGATGCCCGACTTCGCGCAGCGCGGGTCTGCGGTGAGGTTGTACCAGTTCTTCCAGTACAGGCCCCACTCGCCGCCGTCCTCGTAACCCTCCGGGGTGTGGCGCAGGGTCCAGCTGCACTTGGCGATGAAGTGGCTCCACGGGTAGCGCGGCGGCAGGTACTCCTGCGGCTGCAGCCGGTGCAGGTAGTCGATGAAGGCGCGCGTGAACGGGTACTCGGGATGCATGATCACGTAGTGGGCCAGCTCGTAGCTGTCGCCGGGGCGCAGCTCCAGCCAGCCCTGGCTGTCCATGCAGGGCGGCGCCTGATGCAGCAGCCCCTGCTGCGGCGAGATCTGGTACTTGCCGTCGATGTACTGTTGCGGGTCGGGAGTGTGGTCGCCCAGGCGCAGGTTCACCAGGCCGCCGCCGCCCGCCAGCGGGGTCCAGCGGCGGGCGCCCAACTGCTTGGCCAGCACCAGGAAGGTGCCGGCGGGCTGGCGCCAGCCGGCGTGGGTGACCGCCTTGACCGAGCTGCTGAGCAGCTCCGGCGGGATGTGCTCCACGTGCCAGGCGCAGCGCACCCGCACCGGCCCGGCGGCGGCGCGGCGGGTAACGCGCACCCGCTCCAGCACGTGCGAAGAGTCGGCCCACACGGTGTGGCGGCTCTCCACCTGCCACTCCCCGTCGGCGCCGAGCGCATAGCGCCAGCACACCTCGCTGGCCCCGTCGGCGGTCTCGACCGTGTCGCACTGGGCCGCGCCAGCACGGTGCAAGACCTGGTGCGGGTAAGTGAACTGCATCGGCCCGTCCTGCCACATGCAAGTGGTGTGGAACTGGCGGTCGAAGTCGCGGTCGGCAAATACACCTTCGGCAAGTTGCGCCACCACCTGCACCGGGCCGGAGTCGGGCAGGCCGCCGCGCGCCAGGGTCTCCCAGCCGTTCGCGACGCGGATCTGGTACGCGCTATCCCAACGGGCGTCCGCGTCCCGGGTCCACACGACCCGGCACCGCGCGTTGCCGAGCACCCGCCGCCGCTCACCGTCGTGGTAGTAGGCGCCCGCCCCAGGACGGCCGTCCTGCACGCTCGCCACTTCCTACACGAAGATCCGCATCGGCGGGACCTCGGCGTTGGGCAGGCCGTGCGTGCGCGCCCAGTGGCGCAGCGGGAGCTGCTCCTCGTCCGCGGGGGCGTCGCCGAAGAGCTGCCGGGCGATCGGATCCATCGTTTCCAGCAACTCCTCCGCGGGGCGCGGGTGGCGGCTGTTCCACCAGCGGTAGGCGTAGCTCACCAGGATGCCCTTGGCGGGGCGGCGCTGAAAGTTGAGCGCCGGGAAGTGGTAGCAGGAGCTGCTGAACAGGTAGGCGTCGCCCGGCTGCAGCGCCAGCTCCACGGAGTCGGTCGGATCCAGCGAACCCTTGGGAATCCGTATCTGCTCCTCCAGGCGGTGGCTGCCGGGGACCAGCCGGGTCATGCCGGAGCAGGGCTCGGTGAAGTCGGTGAGACAGTAGCCGACCCGAATCGACACGGTGCCGCGGATCGGATGGTTGGGCGCGAAGTTGTTCAGGTCGCGATGCCAGTTGCGGAACGAGCGCCCGTCGCCGTCCGGGTACAGCGGATCGTCCGAGCGCGGCTGCGGGTGCTTGTAGATGATGTGGGTGCGCGTCAGGTGGATGCTCGGCGACAGCAGTTGCACGATGAGCGGCAGGATGCGCGGGTTCGTGGCCAGGCTCAGCAGGGTGTCGTCGAACCACATGTCGATCAAGCGGTTGGCGTAGTAGTTGTGGACCGGCCCCGCGGTCTCCATGAACCGGTCGCCGGCGGCTATCAGCCGCTCCACCACGTCTGCGTCGATGGCGTTGCGCACCACCAGGAAACCGTGGTCGTCGAACGAGCGTTGCTGCACGTCGCTGAGGGGAATGAACTCCATTGTTACCTCCGTTAGCGGTACGGATCGGCTGCGTCGCGCAACCCGTCGCCGAAGAAATTGAAGCAGAGCACGAACACGATCACGAACAATACCGGCAACAGCAACCAGGGGTAGATGGCCACCGCCTGAATGTTCATTGCGTCCTGCAGCAGCACGCCCCAGCTCACCGTCGGCGGCCGCAATCCCAGGCCGAGGAAACTGAGCGCGGTCTCACCGAGGATCATGCCGGGGATTGCCAGCGTGAGGTGCACGATCAGGTAGCTGATGAACGACGGGATCAGGTGCCGGTTTATGATTCGCATCTCCCGGCAGCCGGCGATGCGCGCCGCGGTGACGAAGTCCTCCTCCCGAAGGCTGATCAGCTTGCCGCGCACGATCCGCGCGAGACCGGTCCAACCGATGACCGACAACACGACCGTGATGGCGAAATAGACCCGTAACGGCGGCCAGTTCAGCGGGACCGCCGCGCTCAGTGCCATCCACACCGGAATGGTGGGGATCGATATCAGGAACTCGATGACCCGCTGCGCGATCATGTCGACCGCACCACCGAAGTAACCCGAGATACCGCCGATGATCGTTCCCAACACGAAGCTGATGGCCACGCCGACCAGGCCGATGGTCAGGCTGATGCGCGACGCATGGACGATGCGGGAAAACATGTCACGCCCGAGCCGGTCGCTGCCGAGCAGGTACAGCGGTCCCTCTGCGATGCCGAACAGGTGGATGTCCGCATGCAGCAATCCCCACAACCGATAGGGATCTCCCGGCGCAAGGAAGCGCAACCGGTAGCTCCGCGAGCGGTCCTCCTGGTACTCCATGCGGAGTGTCTCCTGGTTTCGCTCCTGAACAAAGGCGTAGACGAACGGGCTGCGTAAGGCGCCGCGTTCATCGAACAAATGGATGCCGCGCGGCGGGGCATGCGGCGTCTCGGTGTTCATGATGGTCATGTCTTCGGAAGCGACGAACTCGGAAAAAAACGCTACCACGTAGAATAGGATCAGGACACTCGCGCCGACCCGGGCGAGCTTGTGGCTGCGGAACTTGGCGGCCATGAGCTGCCACTGCGTCGCCAGGTAGTAGCGCTCACTCCGCTCCTCCGCGGTGGTGCTGCCGGCAGCGGGAGCGATCACTGTCCTCGTCCCAGGCGAATGCGCGGATCCATGGCCGCCAGCGTCAGATCGGAGACCAGAAATCCGACAATCGTCAGCGCGCTCAGCACCATGACGATGCTTCCCGCCAGATAGGTGTCCTGGCTGGTCAGCGCTACCAGCAGGAGCGATCCGGTAGTAGGAAGGCTGAGCACGATGCTGGTGATCGCCTCACCGGAAACGATGGCGGCGAACACGCCGCCGAGCCCGCTGATGATCGGGTTGAGCGCGATCCGCACCGGGTACTTGAAGGTCAAGCGGCGTTCCTGCAGTCCCTTCGCGCGGGCGGTGATCACGTACTGCCTGCCCAGCTCGTCCAGGAGCGTCGCGCGCAGGGTCCTGATCAAGCCCGCGGTGCCGGCCGTGCCGATGACGATGATCGGCACCGGCAGGTGCTTCAGCAGATCCCATACCTTGGCCAGGCTCCACGGCGCGTCGGCGTACTTGCGGGAGAACAACCCGGGCAGGCGTTCGCCGATCAGCTTGGTGTTGGGCACCATGTGGTGGAACGAATTTCCGAGATCCCCCCGCAGCAGGTTGCCCAGCCAGACGAAGTAGCGCTCGTGAGCGGGCCGATCGAGCCCGTAGAAGCGTCGCATGGACTCGACCTGCTGTTCGGCATCGGGAGTACCGCGCATTGCCAGACCGGCGAGCTGGGTGCTCAGCGCATCGCCGGTGGGAAGCTCGATGATGATGAACGCCGCCACCGAGAGCATCAGCAGGAGCACGACCATGTAGGCCATACGCTGCAAGATGTAAGCCGTCGGTCATTCTGATTCGCCATGGCACAGTAGGTGGGTAACGATCCTGACCAGAACATCCTTCTCAGCGGGACGGCTTTCGGCTATCAATAGGGTCACGGCCACAAGGGTCTCGTTGGAGATCAAGGATTGGCCGTCGGGTGAGATCAACGCATGGTTGCATTCCAGGAACCAAAGGAAGAGCGCTGCTGCGATTCGTTTGTTGCCATCTACGAACGCGTGGTTCTTGATTAGGAAATAGAGCAAGTGGGCAGCCTTCTCCTCCAGACTTGGATAGAGGTCCTGACCGCCGAAGGTCTGCATGACGGCGCCTAATGCGCTTTCGAGGCCTCGGTCTTTCTCCACGCCGAAAATGGCCGACTCACTGAACTGGGAACGGAGCCGGTCAACGATGCGGAGAGCTTCGTGGTATTCGAGAGGATGAGTTAACGTGCGTCGTGTTGGAGCCTGTCCTACTCGCTGGTGGTCGTAGTCGTCCAGCAATCCCAGAGCGCGGTGGTAGTCGCCCACGACCGCCAATAGGGCCTTGGCCTCATCGCCGGAGAGATCCCTGCGTTGCGCTGTGTCTGCGATCAGGCGCACGACTCGGTTCAGATCCTTCAGGCGTTCCTGGTTGATCGTGTATCCCTGCAGCACGTGTTCCCGCAGCACACGTGTGGCCCATATGCGGAACTGCGTGCCACGTATCGAGTTGACCCGATACCCAACGGAGATTATGGCGTCGAGGTTGTACAAACGAACCTTGCGTCGGACTTGACGTCGGCCCTCTTGCTGAACTACCGAGGATTCCTCGGTAGTTGCCGCCTCTTGCAGCTCACCCTCCTTAAAGACGTTGCGCAGATGCAACCCGATGGTGTCGCTGTCCTTGTCAAATAGCACCGACATCTGCCGCTGACTCAACCAGAGGCTCTCCCCCTGCAGGTGTACCTCCAAGTGCACCGTGCCATCCGCTGTCTCATAGAGAACCGCCCCTCCACCTGAGGTGTCAGCAGTCCGCTCTTGGAGCCCCTCCACGGAGGGTGAACTGGTTGGCCCGGTCATCGCCAACAGGCCACGGCAAGTTCTCGTAGCGGTCGCGCTTGACTATGTTCTTGAGTCCTCGTGCAATCGAGAATGATGATCACGAGAGGGACTCCCCGCGGTCTGTAGCCTGTCGCCGGAACTCCGTTCCATCCCGCAACTCGCCTTGTGCAACCACGAAGGATCGTCTGCTGACAAGCCGAGGCGGAAGAAGGTTCCCGCCACTCGCGGGAGTCCATGGCGATAGTGTCCCGACATGCCTGCACGACGCGCATTGGGGACTCACCTGCCGCCGGTGAG
>JAKZWC010000255.1:0-4337 GCA_047515735.1 Spirochaetales bacterium
GATGGTGCTGATGCGGTTGCCGGTCTCCGCCTCGTAAACAGACAGCGTGGCCCAGATACGCGGGCCGTCGCTCGTGGCCATGGCCGTCGTGGCGGCTGGCGCTCCGCTCTCGGCGCCGGCCGTGCCCTGCTCATCGCTGCCGCCGGCCCACGCCGTAGTGCTGACGGCAATGGCCAGTGCCACCACCGGCAGCCGGTATCGAAGTCTGCTCATCTGTGCCTCCTCGCATGTTGGCAATAGAACAATTGTCTCCGCTCCACCCAGCCCGGTCAACGGGAGTCGAAGCACGAGCCATTCCTGTCCCACTTCAGGTCGTGTTCGGAGCGGGCCCCCGTTCCGTTCAGCGGGCGGCGAGCCAGCGCACTTCGTAGGGAGCCAGAGACAGATCCCATACCCGGTCCGCAGGCACGGGCGTTTCCGCGCCGGTGATCAGCTCGCACAAGCTGCTCCGATCCGGGAACAGGGCGGTTTCCAGCCGCATCCGCTGCGGCAGCGCCGAGACGTTGGTCACGGCCAGCACCCGGCGTCCGCCGCCGCTGGCGACGACCGCTACCACCGCGGCCGGACTGTCGAGTATTTCCAACGGCGGACCGCCGGGCGCGAACGCCGGCTCCCGGGTACGCACCTCGATCAGGCGCAGGAGGCGCTCCAGCACGAGCCGCATCTGGTTGCCGGGGTTGTCCAACTCCGCGTACAGCGACGTCTCGTCGAACTGCTCGCGATTGATCGAGCGATTCTCGTCCAGCCCTCGCGGGTCGAGCCGATTGGGGACGCCCAGCAGCCCGTTGATGTAGAACGCCGGCACTCCCGGCAGCGTCAGACCCAATGCCGCGCAGGCCGTGTAGCGGTCGACTTGCAGTTGCAGCGGTTCATCCGCGTGCGCGCGGTTGATCAGGCTCCAGGGAGTGGCGCACAGCTCGTAGATGATGCGTTCGCCGCCAGCCTGCCGCGCGTAGTTGGGCAGCGCGCCGTGGTGTGCCACCAGGTCCTGCACCATCCGCTCGAGTTCGTCGTCCGGCAGCAGCCCGAGCACCGGTTTGCGGCCCATGCCGTCGTGGCTTCCGTACACGGTAACGAACTGGCGTCCCGCGAACGGATCCAGGGTCCCGAGCCAGCGCTGGTAGTGGCGCGCGTCGCCGGACAGCAGCGCGTGCACCGCCAACGGGAAGTGCGCGAACTGGTAGGCCAGATCGCACTCCACCCCTGCGTCAGTGCTCCCCAGGTACGGCAGCACCATGTCCTGCGGCTCGTTCACCTCGGCCACGGTCACCAGGTCCGCGCGGCCGGCCAGTGCGTCCCGCAGCACCTGCAACAGGCGGTGGGTGTTGGGATGATGGATGCTCGGCGTGCCGAGCTCCTTCCACATGTAGCCGGCGGCATCCAGCCGCACCCAGTCGGCGCCGTGGCCGCGATAACACAGCAGCACCTCCAGCATCTCCAGCAGCACCCGTGGGTTGCGGAAGTTGAGATCGACCTGCCGGGTGGCGGCGCTGCCGTCGGCGTTGGGCGGGCGGGAGAAGGTGGTCCACACCCAGCCGCCGGTGGGGCCGGCGGAACCGTCGTTCATCCCGTCTGCGAGTGGCCGATCGAACGTCGCCTCCTTGTGGCTACCTGTAGCCACAACGTAATACCGGGTCAGCACCGGGTCGGGCCGCGGCCGGGTGAGCTGTGCCAGCGCCGCCGCATCCGGCTGCGCGCCATCGGCGTACCGAATCACGAAGTCGCGGTAGCGCGGGTCGCCGGTCAGCGCCCCCTGCACCAGCGGGTTGTCCAGCGAGGCGTGATTGATCACCAGGTCGACCATCAGGTGGGTGAACTCCCGCGCCAGTGCCTCGATCTCGTCCCAGGTGCCGTTGCGCGGATCGACCGCGCGGTAGTCCTGGACCGAAAAACCGCGATCGGTGTCCCACGGAAAGAACGGAAGCAGGTGCAGCGTGTTGATGGCCCGCGCCAGGTAGCCCTGGACGAAGCGCCGCAGCGCTGCCAGCGGCGCGCCGGCGGAGCCGCGAATCGAATCGGCGTACGCGATCAGGGCTACGTCGCCGGC
This sequence comes from Spirochaetales bacterium, assembly GCA_047515735.1. Lineage (GTDB taxonomy): Bacteria > Spirochaetota > Spirochaetia > SZUA-6 > Bin103 > Bin103. The sequence goes on from JAKZWC010000255.1 coordinate 2,048, forward strand.
GCCGGGGATCCACGCCGGGCCACCCGGCGCATCCATCTCCGTCCGCGCCGCGGCGTCCGTTGCAGCCAGGCCATGGCGTGCCCACGCCTGCTGCAGCTCCGCAAACGCCGCATCGGCACGGGCACCGTAGAGCTGCCTCAGGTTCGCCTGCAGGCGGGGCGAGATGCTCATCGTGGCCGCCTGTCAGCGCCGTCCTGACCGTGATACTCGCGACCTTCCGTGGCCATCATCAGAAGTACACTGTAGATCACCGCGCCGCCGGCCGCCAGCCCGAACTTGACAGCCACTCCGAAACGGACTACCAGAACTGCGACCATCGACGCCAGGCAAGACCAACGCTCCGCCGAGCCGCGTGCATGGTCCGCTCTCAGGAGGCTCTACGTAATGGACGCACAAGCGCTTATTTGTGATGCACAGCGGCAGTTCGCGTTGCGCGAGGTCACCCTGCCCGATCCGGGTCCCCACGATCTGGTGATTCGCACGCTGTGGTCGGGGGTCAGCATCGGCACCGAGTTCATGATGGTGCGCACCACCCTGGACCGCGTCTTCTATCCGCTGTGCACCGGCTACACGGCGACCGGCGTCGTCGAAGCGGCCGGTGCGGAGGTGGCCGGCTACACGGCCGGCGATCTGGTGTACTTCCGCACCAGTCCGGGGATGATGCTCGACGGGGAGCCCGTGTGCACCTCCGGCGGCACGCACTCCAGCCACTCGGTGATCGACGCGCGGAGGCCCGATACCGCCCACCTGCCCGCCGGGGTGCCGGTGGACGTGGCCAGCGCCTTCGTACTGCCGGGCGTCGGGCTGCACGGCGTCGACATCAGCAACCCGCGGCTGGGCGACTCGGTGCTGGTGTTCGGGGTCGGCCTGGTGGGCCTGTCGGTAGTGATGTGGGCCAACCTTCGCGGTTGCGTGGTAGTGGCCGTGGACCGGGACGCGGCACGGCTGGAAGTGGCGCGCAAGCTCGGCGCCCGCCACCTGATCGACGCCTCCACGACCGATGTCGCGCAGGCCGTCGAAGAGCGCTGGCCGGGCGGCTGCGACGTGGTGTTCGAAGCCACCGGGCTGCCGCGCAACATCGACGCCGCCATCGCCCTGACCCGGGCGCGCGGCAAGTTCGTCTGGCAGGGCCACTACGGCAAGGATCCCATCAGCTTCCGCTACCCGCCGCCACACGGCAAGCGGCTGCGGATGTTCTTCCCCTGCAACGACGGCCAGGAGCCGGCGCGCGAGACGATCATGCACAACCTGGCCCTCGGCTACCTCCCGTGGGAGCACACCGTCACCCACCGCGTCAGCGGCGCCGAGGCCCCGAATCTCTACCGCGGCATCCTCGAAGGCAACGCCGATGGCGTGATCGGCGCCCTCATCCACTGGTCGGACCGTTAAGGAACTCGCGACGGCTAACGATCAGCGCAGGCGGTCGCTGAACTGCGGGATCTTGAGCTGCATCTCCGGCCGATGCAGGTGGTAGAGATCGACCGGCTCGTACGGGTGGTCTAACGCAGCGGTTTCGTCGAACTCCACGCCCAGCCCGGGCCGGTCCGGGACCTTCAGCCAACCGTCCTCGACCTGCAGCGGATTGCGGCACACCTCGAAGCGCCACGGCTCCGGCGGGAAGTGTTCCAGCACCAGGAAGTTCGGTACGCAGGCGGCGAGTTGAACGGCCGAGGCGTAGGAGATCTCACCGTTGGCGTTGTGCGGCGCGAATGCCGCGTAGTGCGCATCGGCGATGGCGGCGATCTTGCGCGCCTCCAGCATGCCGCCGCAGTGCGCCATGTCGGGTTGGACCACGTCCGCGCCGCCGCGCGCCAGCAGTTCCCGGAATCGAAAGATGGTGAACAGGCGCTCACCGGCGGCCACCGGAATGTCGATCTTGCGCCGCACGTACGCCATCGCGTCGGTGTTCTCGTGCGGGACCGGCTCCTCGAAGAAGCTGATGTTGAACTGCTCGACCGCCTTGGCCGCCCGGATCGCGTTGCCGACAGTGTTGAAGATGCCGTTGCAGTCAATATACAGATCGACGCTCGGTCCCAGGGCTTCCCGCAGCGCTCCCACCACCTCGACGCCGGCGTTCAGGATGTCGTTCTCCAGCCGATGGAAGTCGATTCCCGGCCGGCCGCCCCAGGGGTTGAACTTGATCCCCTTGGCGCCGAGCCCCACCACCTTCCTGGCCGCGCTCACGAACTGCGCCGGGCTCATACCCTGCCGGTACCAGCCGTTGGCGTACAGCTTGATGCGGTCGCGCGTGCGGCCGCCGAGCAGCTCGTACACCGGCACTCCCAATGCC
>JAKZWC010000256.1:0-7630 GCA_047515735.1 Spirochaetales bacterium
TCGTTCCGGGAGCACTTCAACCCGGCGCGGCTGTACGCGCTGGACGACGAGGCGGGCACCATCATCTGCTCCTACCCGCGCGCGCTGCCGGTGGTGCCGGTGACCTACGCACAGGAGAGCATGCACGGCTTCGAGTACCAAGCCGCCGGGCACATGATCCAGGGGGGGATGCTGGAGGAAGGGCTGGCGATGGTGCAGGCGGTGCGCGACCGCTACGACGGCAGCCGGCGCAACCCCTGGAACGAAATCGAGTGCGGCAGCAACTACGCGCGCTCGATGGCCGCGTTCTCGCTGCTCTTGGCTTACTCCGGGTTCGAGTTCGACGCCGTGCGCGGCCACGTCGGGTTCAGCCCCAAAGGGGCGGCCGCCCCTTACACGGCCTTTTGGAGCCTCGGCTCCGGCTGGGGCACCTGCACCCTCGACACCACGGAGATCCGGCTGCAGGCGGCGGCAGGCGAGTTGCGCCTGTCCAGCTTCGCCAGCGATCGGCTGGTGGGCGCGGCCGGCGGCGCGGTGACCGGCGTGCAGGTCGGCGGAGTCGACGCCACCCTCCAACAGGAGGGTGCTACCCTCACCTTCCCCGTTGCCGTCCGGGTCACCCCTGAAGCGTCGCTGGTCATCTCCCTTTCTACGATGATCTGATGGCGACGGAGACGGTCCTCCGCTGGCCGGTCGGCCCCTCCGTCAAGGGCGACGCGGACCATGGCAGTGCCGGCGGCGGCGGGCCGCCGGCCGTCGAGCTGAGCGCGAGCATCGACATCCGCCAGAACCGCTACCAGGGCTGGCATCCGGTCGCCGGGACCTGGGACCCGCGCGCGGCGCCGTTCAATACGCATCAGACCGTGCAGGTGCGGCCGAACGGCACCGCGTTCGGGATGGAGCCGGCGCGCGGCGCGTTCCCCGGTCAGGGGAACATCACCGGCTTTCAAGGCCGGCGCCTGGTGAACAGCAAGAACCGCAACCTGGGCACCCTGATCGGCGAACTGCAGTCGGATGTGTTCACCATCGCCGGTGCCGGCATCGACTTCCTGATCGGCGGCGGCGACTTCGCCGGCGCCACCTGCCTGAACCTGTACGTGCGCGGCGCCGACGGCTGGCAGCGGGTGCGCACCGCCACCGGGGAGCGCAACCTGGAGCTGGTGCGGCGCGGCTGGGACGTGGCCGAGTTCCGCGGCCGGCCCGGCTACCTGCAGATTCTCGACTACGCCGCGGTGGAGCCGTGGGGCTGGCACGCGGCGCCGCGCTACCCCGAGGATGACTGGGGCTTCATCCTGGTGGACGACATCCGCCAGACCGACGGCGCGGCCGAACCGCGGCGGGTCGACGCGGCCGGCGACCGCGCCCGCAACTTCGACTTCGAGACGCTGCTCCCCGAACGGTTCACGGTCGCCGCGGCCCCGGAGGCGGGCGGCGCCGGCGGCGTGTTCGAGATCCATGACCGCGACCAGGGCCGGATGGTTGGCTGGTTGCGGTGCAGCGCCGCCGTGACGCGGTGCGACGCCGGCCTCTGGCAAGCGGCGTTTACCTGGCGCTACCGCGGGGAAACCGTGAGCGGGGTCAAGCTGCGCCTCACCAGCCGCCTGCCGATCGCCGCCGCCGATGCCAGCTACACGCTGCACCCGGGCCTGCTCTACGACGGCAACCCCACCGCCGAGGCGTGCCACTACCTGGGCGAGGACTTCCCCGAGGCGGCCGCTACGGTGCCGGCCGGGTTCAGCGTCGAGGACGCGGCGTGGGTGTACGCCGGCTGGGTGCAGCCGCAGCGCCGCGCCGCCGATCCCGCGGCCAGCGTGCGCTTGCAGGTGGATCCGGCGTCGGGCCGCTACGAGGCGCTGCATCAGCTCCCGGAATCAGCCGTGTTCGGCCGCCGGCTGCTGCTCGACAGCGACGAGCGCCTCACCCTGGAAGAAGGCTCCTCCTACTCCAAGACGCTCTACCTGTACGCCGCCGCCCGCCGCGCCGGCACCGTCTTCCGGCCCGGCTACTGCGACTCCCTGTCCGCGGCCTGGCGCCAGCTCTACCCGACCTCCCCGACCAATCCCCCGCACACCCTGCGCGCCGACTACGAGCTGCGCCTGCGCACCACGCTCGACGACCACGGGCTGATCCAGGAGATCGCGCGCGCCGGGCGCACCTACCGCGTGTTCTACGTCGGCCGCTGGGTCTACGGCGATGCGCCCACCGGCGGCGGGCGGTTCTTGCCCAAGGAGTACTTCCACCGCTTCGTCGGCTTCTCCTGGTCCGGCATGGCCGGGCTGGTGGCCCACGCGGCGCTGGACCACGGCCTGCGCCACGACGACGCCGACGCGGTGCGGGTGGCGGTGGACACGATGGACTTCTTCGCCGAGCACGGCATGTCGCCGCTGGGCATCCTCTACCCCACCTACCACGAGGACCACGCCGGCCTGGTCGACACCTTCGGCACCTACTACGATCCCGGCCGCATCGACATGGGACCGCTGGGCGAAGGGTTGTACTGGTACCTGCGCTGCGCCGAACGGCTGCGGCGCCACGGCAGCGAGGCGCCGGCGAGCTGGATCGCCGCGGTGCGCAGCTCCCTCGACCGCATCATGGAGTTGTTCCCGGACGGCGACGTGCCGGGCCGCATCGACGGCACCAGCGCGGAGCCCGCCGCACGGCGGATTCAGCTCCTCTACTGGGAACGCTCGCGCTGGACCGAACGGCAGACCCGCGCCGCCGACATCCGCTTCACCAGGCCGAGCGAGCGCGGCGCCACCAACTTCGTCTACCTGACCTGGGCCTACGTGCGCGCTGGCCGCTACCTCGGCGAGCAGCGCTACCTCGACTACGCCGTGGTGCTGGGCGAGCTGGCGCTGCGGGTGATGGAGCGCTTCGGGGTGTTCGCCGGCTCCGAGATGGACTTCTACAACATCGACAAGCGCCAGGGGCACGCCCTGCTGGCCGCCCACAACGAACTGTACGCCGCCACCGGCGAGGCGCGCTGGCTGGCCGCTGCGGAAGTGGCGGCGAGCTGGTTCGGGAGCTGGCAGTACCACTTCAACGCCTGCACCGACGGGTTGGATCACCTGCCGCTGGGCCGCTGGGACTACCGCACCGTGGGCGGCACCACCGTCGACATCAAGTACTCCACCAACAACCTGGTGTATGCCCAAGGGGCGACGGAGCTGCTGAACCTGTGGCGCCACACCGGCGACGCGGAGTGGTTCGAGCGCGCCCGCGCGCTGCTGCACCAGGGCGTGCAGAGCTCGCTGACCGAGGAAAAGCGGCGCTGGCTCAACGCCCACTACCAGTCGGAGGCGCGAGTGCCGGCGCAGCACGCCTTCAACCCCGACACCCAGTTCGACGCCGCCTGCCTCGGCGGCGGCACCGAGGACGAGGACGTGCTGCCGGCGTGGCCCTACCGCGGCAACTGGACCACCAAGTACGGGGCGATCCTGAGCATGTACATGCTGGCCGAGGCGCTCGACGCCGATCCCATCCTGAACCGCTACGGCGGCATCACCTACCGCCTCGGGGAAACGCCGGAGCAGGACTGGGTCGGTGCGCTGGAGACTCTCGATCAGGTGCGGGGCTGGCGCTCGGGAGACAGCGTCACCATCGAAGCGCGCAACATGGTGCCGCAGGCCTCCGGCTACACCGCCCAGGTGCTCGACGCCGAAGGCAACCCCGTGGCTTCCGCCGCCGCGGACTTCGCCCCCGGAGCACGCGAACGTATCACGGTGCGTCTGCCGGGGAGGTGACCAGTGGTGGTGGCCTGTCAGTTGTTCGACCCGCCGCCGTCGATGAGCGTGGCTGTTGCCCGCTGCCTGCGCCGGCGCCATACTGAAAAGCCGGTCAGGGCATCATGACTCGGGTCAAGCCGCTGCCGGATACGCGCTCGCCGATGCCGGTCGGCGACCGGCCGCACCGGGCGGGGGCCGTTCTCTACACCATCTCCACGCTGCTGTTGCTGGTCGGCCTGTTCATGACGTCCGGCATCGTCGTGGCGCTGCTCCACGACGAACGGCAGGCTGTGTTCGGGTTCGCGGTCGCGTCCGGGGTGGCGCTGGCCTGCGCGCTGAGCGGGTTTCTGAGCTTCCGCCCCTACCGCGACGCCGCGCTGCTGACTCGCGACGGGTTCCTAGTGGTGGTGCTGAGCTGGCTGGTGGTGACCGCTTTCGGCGCACTGCCCTACGTGCTCAGCGGCAGCATCCCGCGCTACACCGACGCCTTCTTCGAAACCATGTCGGGGTTCACCACCACGGGAGCGACGCTGCTCACGGACCTGGAGTCGCTGCCGCGGTCGGTCCTGTTCTGGCGCTCGCTCACCCAGTGGCTCGGCGGAATGGGCATCGTGGTGCTCACCGTCGCGATCCTGCCGCGGCTCGGGATCGGCGGCCTGAAGCTGATGCGGTCCGAGGCGCCCGGTCCCACGCTGGAGAAGCTCACGCCGCGGGTCGCCGGAACCGCCAAGATCCTGTGGCTGGTCTACCTCGGGCTTACGGCGCTGGAGACGTCGCTGTTGCTGGCGGCCGGACTGCCGCTGTTCGATGCGCTGACTCACACCTTCAGCACCATCGCGACCGGCGGCTTCTCGCCGCGCACGGCCAGCGTCGGCGCCTACGACTCGCCGTTCGTGGAGGTGGTGGTAACCGTGTTCATGCTGCTGTCGGCGGTCAACTTCTCGCTCTACTTTCAGATCTACCGCGGACGCCCCGCCAAGTTGCTCGGCAACCTGGAGCTGCGCACGTTCATCTGCATTTACGTGCTGGCGGCGGCGCTGGTGACCCTGTCGGTTACCGGGACGGTATACGAGTCGCTGGGGCGGGGACTGCGCTTCGGCGCGTTCCAGGCCGCCTCGCTCCTCACCGGCACCGGGTTCACCAGCGCGAACTACGACGCCTGGCCGACTCTGGCGCGGGCCGTGCTGCTGGTGGTCATGTTCGTGGGTGGCTGCGCCGGCTCCACCGCGGGCGGGATCAAGGTGATCCGGGTGGTCACGCTGTTCCGGCAGGCTCTGAACGAGTTCCGCTACCTGGTCCACCCGCAGGGCGTCTTCACTCTCAGGATCGGCGACCGGCGGGTAAAGAAGGACATCCTCTATCCGGTAGCGATGTTCTTCTTCCTGTACATCGGACTGGTGCTGGTGACCACCGTGGTGGTGGCGGGCGCCAGCCGCGACCTGACCACCGCATTTACCACCGGGCTGGCCACGGTGGGCAACGTCGGCCCCGGCTTCGGTGCCATCGGACCGACGCAGAACTACGCGTTCTACCCCGACGCCGTGAAGTGGTGGCTCAGCTTTGCCATGCTCACCGGACGGCTGGAGGTGTACAGTGTGCTGGTGCTGCTCACCCCCACCTTCTGGCGCCGCTGACGCCGGCCAACGCACGAGAAACGAGGCGGACCCGCCGACAGTTCAACGCTCAACGCGGCACGGCGTAGATCGGCGAGGACCAGGCGATGTGGCCGTCCTCCTGCACAACGCGCACGTAGATCGGGTCATCTCGATCGGACCGTAGCGGGACGCGGATCGTGGCATCGAGCGAGCATTCGGAGAGCTCGTCGGGGAGCTGGGAGAAGGCCAATTCCCTGCCCAGCCCGCCGGCGGGGATGACCAGCTCCTGCAGTGCCAACTCGGCCAGATCCTGCTCCCGGGTCAGCGGTTCCGTGGCAACCAGCGCGCGACCGCCGGCGCCGGCCAGCCAGCAGTCGATGCCTGCCGAGCCGCCGGTGGTGGTCGACTGCCACCTCATCGAGCCGTCCGCCTCCAGGACGGGCTGGCGGTCCGGGTTGAGGAAGTTGAAACACGCGATGCGGTCGATGCGGTTGCCGGCGATGGTGAGCGTCCCGTCCCACGCAACCTGGCGGCCGCGACCGCGAAACGCCGCTCCCGCCCAGCGCACGCGCAACCGGCGGCCCAGGTCGGCGGCGCGGTAGGTGCGGAGCGTCTGCACCGTGCGCGTGCCATTGCACACCTCGACCGCCAGCAGCGGGGCCGTACCGCGGACCGCGATGGCGAGCTCCAGCTCCGCGGCGGCCGTTGCGATGATGTCGCCCATCGCTGCATCGCTTACTGGGGTGCGGGCCACGGCGCCGGTGCGCGGATCGTCGTCCAGGCGGACCCCGTTCACGGCTGCCTGAACCTCCAGGTGGATGCGGGCGCCGGTGGTGCCGTAGTGATGGCGCCGGATCAGCGCCTCCCAGAGCGCGGCTCGGGTCAGCTCAGGTGCCAGGATGCAGGTCAGCCCGCCGTAAGAGCCGAACTCGGAGGCGCCCGGGTAGCTGGCGCCGGGCCGGCCCTTGTGGCCGTCGCTGTTGCAGACGATGCCGACGCGCTGACCGCGAGCCAGGGCGTCGCCGAGCAGCCACTCGAACGTGCCCCACGCGGAGTGCACCTCCACCGAACGCTGCATCCGGTCGTGGAAGCGCACGTCGGAGTAACGGCCGCCGACGTGCGGAATGAGCAGCGCCGGCCGGCCGCGCAGCGCCGCGAACAGGTCGGTGACGTGGGTGCAGTCGGTGTCGCGGTCGGCATCGTCGACCAGGGCGTGGCTGCTGCGGTGGATCTGCTGCCCCTCGCTCAGAAAGAGCACGTTGCGGTCGCCGCCGAGCGCGGTGTTGCCGGACCACTCGTAACCCGGAAACGCCACGAACCGCCCCGGTTCATCCGCGTCCCGGGTGAGCCGCTGCAGGTGCTCCCAGAACTTGCCCGTGATCTGGAAGTCGTTGCCCTGGTGGCCGGCGAAGTCCAGTCCGGCCAGCTCGCGGGCGGAGCTGAAGTACTGCTCCGCCGAGCCCGCGCCGATGGTCTCCTCGGACTGGCCGTGCAGGTCGCCCCAGTAGCGGCGCCGTCCCAGGCTCGGCTTGACCACCATGGCGTTGCTGCGGAATCGAGCACCGGAACCGGATCGCTCCGGCTCGAAGGCGATCGTGAGATCGCCGGACGCGTCCACCGAGAGCCCGTCAACCCGGACCGCGCGTTCGCCGCCCCCGATCTCGAGCGTGTCGGGCAGCCCGCGCACCGGACGGCTCGGCCGCAGCCGGAAACGGGCCGGTTCCGCGGCCGTGGGGTTGCCCCAGCGATCCTCCGCCTTCGCCAGCAGGCGGAACGGCACGTCCGGCATTGCCACCGTCGGCAGCAGCGCGCACCACCGCACCGGCGCACCCGGCACGATGGCGACCGTGCGCACCCCCTCCACTTGCTGGAAGCGATAGGTGGCGATCGGGTCGACCAGAACTCTCAGCTCAAAGGTCGATTCGCAGAACGTCTGCATGCGAATGCCGGGGCCGTCGCCCGAGCGGTCTCCGAAGCGCACCTCGATGCGGTCGCCCTCTCGCAAGAAGCCGTTCAGTACCTTGACCTGCACCGTTCTTCCCCAGGGACGGACGTTATCCTTCGGGTCATAGCGCAGTGCCAGCGCCGCACCGTTCGATGCCCGCGCACTCACGTAGTGCGCCGCCGCCGGCTCGTCGAACTGCGGCGTGCCGATGTCGGCGGCGTACCGCCAGCAGATCTTGATGCTCCCGGTATCGTCGACGCCGAAGTAGCCGGCGCGATAGGTGAGCACGAACCTCTGATAGCCCCCGGCCTCCACCGCCTCCGGCAGCGTATGGGTGACCGTGCCGGTCGCGCGCGGGGTAAGTTCCGGGTACGTCGCCATAGTGC